>JBBDMN010000271.1:0-1915 GCA_040878305.1 Gaiellaceae bacterium | reverse complement strand
GAAGCGCTGGCCGCCGAACTGCGCCTTGCCGCCCAGCGGCTGCTGGGTGACGAGCGAGTACGGGCCGGTCGAGCGCGCGTGGATCTTGTCGTCGACGAGGTGGAGCAGCTTCAGGATGTACATGTAGCCGACGGTGACCTTCTGCTCGAACGGCTCGCCCGTCTTCCCGTTGAAGAGGCGCACCTTGCCCGAGACCTTGCGGCCCGTGTCGCGCTTCTGGTCGACGTTGAACTTGATCGGCGAGTCCGGGTTCTGGCGGGCCCACTCGACGAGCGCCTCGTCGACGTCCTCCTCGGTGGCGCCGTCGAACACCGGCGTCGCGACCGGGAACGGGTTCGGCGAGTTGATCGGAGCCTTCGGGTTGACGCCGACGTCACCCTCCTGCGCGAAGACGCCGTGCGCAGCGGCCCAGCCGAGGTGAGTCTCGAGGATCTGGCCGATGTTCATCCGGCTCGGCACGCCGAGCGGGTTCAGGATCACGTCGACGGGACGGCCGTCCTCGAGGAACGGCATGTCCTCCTCGGGCACGATCTTCGAGATCACGCCCTTGTTGCCGTGGCGGCCGGCGAGCTTGTCGCCCTCCGAGATCTTGCGCTTCTTCGCCACGTAGACACGGACGAGCTCGTTCACGCCCGGCGAAAGGTCGTCGCCCGAGTCGCGGGAGAACGTCTTGACGCCGATCACCTTGCCGCCCTCGCCGTGCGGGACCTTGAGCGAGGTGTCGCGGACCTCGCGCGCCTTCTCCTTGAAGATGGCGCGGATCAGCTTCTCCTCGGCCGTCAGCTCGGTCTCGCCCTTGGGCGTCACCTTGCCGACGAGCAGGTCGCCGGAGCCGACCTCGGCCCCGATCCGGATCACGCCGCGATCGTCGAGGTTGGCGAGCGACTCCTCCGAGCGGTTCGGGATGTCGCGCGTCACCTCCTCGTCGCCGAGCTTCGTCGAGCGCGCGTCGATCTCGTACTCGTGGATGTGAATCGAGCTGAGCACGTCGTCCTTGACGAGCCGCTCGCTGAGGACGATCGCGTCCTCGAAGTTGTAGCCCTCGAAGGTCATGAAGGCGACCATCAGGTTGGCGCCGAGCGCGAGCTCGCCGCCGTCCGTCGAGGAGCCGTCGGCCAGCACCTGCCGGGCCTTGACCTTATCGCCCAGGCCGACCACCGGCTTCTGGTGGATCAGCGTCCCCTGGTTCGAGCGCATGAACTTCGTCAGGTTGTACTCCTCGCGGGAGCCCTTGCCCTCGACGACGATCTTCTCGGCGTCGACGTCGATCACGGTGCCGTCGGTCTTCGAGAGGACGACGTCGCCCGTGTCGATCGCGGCGCGGTACTCGAGGCCGGTGCCGACGAGCGGCGCCTGCGGGATCATCAGCGGCACTGCCTGCTTCTGCATGTTCGCGCCCATCAGGGCGCGGTTGGCGTCGTTGTGCTCGAGGAACGGAATCAGGGCTGTCGCGACCGACACGATCTGCGCCGGGGCGACGTCCATGAACTCGACGTTCTTCGGGGTCGACGTGACCGCCTCGCCGAGGCTCGAGCGGCAGAGCACCGTGTCGTTCAGGAACTTGCCCGTCTTGAAGTCGACCGGCTCGGAGGCCTGCGCGATCGTGTACTGGGCCTCCTCGGCGGCGTCGAGATAGATGATCTCGTCCGTCACCTTGCTGTTCTTGACGACGCGGTACGGCGTCTGGATGAAGCCGAACTCCGACACGGTCGCCATCGAGGCGAGCGAGCCGATCAGGCCGATGTTCGGGCCTTCCGGGGTCTCGATCGGGCACATGCGCCCGTAGTGGGTCGGATGGACGTCGCGCACCTCGATCGGCGCGCGCTCGCGGGTGAGGCCGCCGGCGCCGAGCGCCGAGAGCCGCCGCCGGTGCGTGAGCCCGGAGAGCGAGTTCGTCTGGTCCATGAACTGCGAG
>JBBDMN010000270.1:0-1917 GCA_040878305.1 Gaiellaceae bacterium | reverse complement strand
GGCATGCCGTGCTCGAGCTGACGGTCGTACTCGGCCTGGTCGTAATGACCCAGCGCCTCGGCAACGAGACCGTCGTCGCCGAACGTCCACTCCTCGAAGCCGGAGATCCGAACCCGTTTTCCGGTCCCGCCAGGTCCGGTGTTCGTGCCGACGAAGGTCCAGTGGAACTCTGTCGCGTCGTCCTTGACGACCACGTCGTCCATGAACAGCTCGATGTCCGGGAAGGTGCTCATGAACGAGCGCGCCACCTCCGTGATCTCCGTAGGCGTACCGCCGTTGATGGCGATCGTCCCGCCCGGCGCGTAGTGCTCGGCCACTCCCGCTGGATCGTGATTGCACCACGCATCGGTGTAGCTGCGAGCGAAGTCGCGTGCTTGAGCTTGATCCAGTGACATTGGGTTCCTTCCCGTCCCAGCGCGTTCTGGCCCAGACACCCGATAGCTTGCAGGCGCCGTCGTCATCCTATCCCTCGCACCCGGGCGACACACCGTCCCAGTGCGCTGGTCGTACCCGAGCTTTCCTGCGCGCCGTGGGGCGCCGCAGGTGTCGACCGTGGAGGGGCGCAACGGTAGTGTTGTGACGCTCCTACACCCGATCTGAGGTACCCGATGACTAGGTTCGTCGTCGACGCCAGCGCCGTCCTCCACCTGGCGAGCGCGGGGGTCGAGGTCCCAGGCGCGCACAAGCTCCTCGCACCGACGCTCCTTCGTTCCCAAACGCTGTCGGCTCTGCACGAGGCCGTCCAGCGGGGCGAGATCCCGGCCGACGTCGCGCGCGACCGCCTCACCCGCGTCGGGCGGATGCCGATCAGGCTCCTCGGCGACGCCGTGCTCCGGCGTCGGGCCTGGGACCTGGCGGATCAGTTGGGATGGGCCTCGACCTACAACGCCGAGTACGTTGCACTCACTCAGCTGCAGGCAGACGCGTTCGTAACCCTGGACGCGGAACTGGCGCGCAGCGTCGAAGGGATCGTCGCGACCGCGTCGATTGACGCGCTGCGCTAGGAAGGCAGGTCCGGCCGTCGACCTACGCCGTACAAGTCGGACGATCGCCGACTCGGCGACCCAGAACAACCTCCTCAGCTTGCCGCGGTACCGCAGCGCGGCGCGGCTCGATCACCCGTCGGGTGCGACGGCACGGGCGTCGACTTGCGGGCGGGTACGACCAGGTAGACGCCAATCCCAGCGGCGGCGGTGAGCGGCGTCGCGCCCGGAGGGAGATTTGCGCGCTCGTTGGCGGCATCGGGTTCGTGACGATGGCCATTGTCCTGCCGGTCGCGCTCGCTAGGACAGCTGTCCGTCAACGACGGTACTTCACGAAGCGCTCCTAGCAACCACCGCCTGCGCGACTGTTGCGGGAATGCCACCCGAGCGTGCCGGATTGCGCTCGGAAGGCCCCAGCGCCTAGTTTTCCGGGGATGGAGATCGCCAACGTCTTCACCGTCGAGTGCGAGTTGGGAATGGAGCACGACGGTTTTCGGATTCGCGAGACGCAAATCGGCCCGCAACTCGGCGCCGACCTGATCGGCGGGAGCGTGTACGAGATCGATCCGGGGAAGAAGCTCTGGCCGTACCACCTCCATCACGCGAACGAGGAATGGCTTGTCGTCCTTCGCGGCCGCCCGACGTTGCGGACGCCCGAGGGGGAGCGCGAGCTTGTCGAAGGTGACGTCGCCTGCTTCCTGCGCGGCGCCACCGGAGCGCATCAGGTGCGAAACGCGACCGAGGAGCCCGTGCGCATCCTGATGCTCTCGACGCTGATCGTTCCCGAGATCCTCGAGTACCCGGACAGCGGCAAGCTCGACACCGTGAGCGCGAAGGGCGAGCGGATCTTGCTCACACGGCACGCCGAGCGCGCTAAGTACTGGGACGGCGAGTCGTAGCTGGGCTCAGACGTGGGCGACCGCAGCGTCGCCTG
>JBBDMN010000269.1:8689-10507 GCA_040878305.1 Gaiellaceae bacterium | reverse complement strand
CCGTCCTTGTGCATCTGCCAGTGCATGAAGGTCGAGGCGCGGTCGATCACCTGCATCCGATACATGCCGACGTTGCGGACGCCGGTCTTCGGATCCTTGGTGATGACCGCGGGTAGCGTGATGAAGGGTGCGGGGTCGCCGGGCCAGCAGCGCTGGATCGGGAGCAGGCCAAGGTCGACGTCGTCGCCCTGGAGCACGACCTCCTGGCAAACGCCCTTCGAGACAGTCTTCGGGAGCGAGTCCGCGACCGACTTCAGCTTGAGAAGGCCCTTCACCTTCTCCACGATCCCCTGCGGAGGCTGCATGTCGAGCACGTCACCGAGCTTGGCGGCCGCGGCGTCGAGTCGGGCGACGCCTAGCGCGAGACACATGCGCCGCTCGGTGCCGAACTGGTTGATGAGCAGCTTGTGCTCGGAGCCCTTCGTGTTCTCGAAGAGAAGAGCGGGCCCGCGTGCCTTCACGACGCGATCCGTGATCTCGGTGATCTCGAGGTCGGGGTCGACCTCGGCAGTAATGCGGCGGAGCTCACCCTCGCGCTCGAGGAGCGCGATCCACTCGCGCACGTCTCGCGGGGGCGTCGCCACGGCGCGCTCAGTCTATGGAGCCGAGGGCGAGCGCGACGGCCTCGTCGGGCGTGAGCGCTCGGCCTTGCTCCGATGCCTCGGCAAAGGCAGCCTCGTCGAGCTGCGTGCGGATGGCGGTGAGCGTCGCTTCGTTCATCTCTGCGAGCCATGACGCCTGGTGGCCGATCTCCTCGCGGAGAGTTTCCGAACAGGAGAGGAGCCGGGCAGCCGTTTCTGCTCTGCCGCCGGTAGCGAGAACCGAGGCCAAGCGGCCGAGGCCCGCCACGGTCCCGATGAGATTGCCGAGATCGCGCCAGATGCGATGGGCCTCCGCCAGCATCGAGAGGGCCTCCCGGATCCGACCCTCATCGACGGCGATCATCGCCAGTGCGCTCAGCGTGCCTGCCTCGCTGAACTCGTTGGACGCCGCGCGTGCCTGGCGGAGGTTCTCCTCGAGCAGTGCTCGACCGCGGTCGAGGTCCCCGAGGCCGTGATACGCCCAGGCAAGCATCCGAGTTGCCAGTTGGGTGTGGTGCTCGTCGCCGAGTTCGCGGAATACCCATACGCTCTCCTCGAAGAGCAGCCGCGCCCTCGCCAGATCGCCTTCGTTGCCGACGGCGTCCCCGAGCTCGTATGCGGAATAGGCGGTGCCCCAGGCATCGCCGAGCGCCCGATGGAGTGCAAGGCCCTCCTCGGCCCGAAGCCTCGCAGTCGCGCTATCTCCTCCCTCGAACGCCATGGTGGCCGCTCCGATAAGGGCTTTGGCACGGGCCGCCGTGGGACGCTCGTCCCTGCGCAGCGCGCCTTCAAGACGCCGCCGGCCTTCCAGGAGGTGGCCCCTCATGCTCCAGAACCACGACACTGCTCCCGCCAACCGCAAGGCATGCTCGCTCTCGCCCGAGGCCTCGAGTCGGTCGAGAGCGGCTCGGAGGTTGTCGTGCTCGCGCTCGAGGCGGTCGAGCCACTCCGCGGTACTCCCGCTCCCGTGTAGGTTCGGCTCCGCCTCCTCCGCGAGTGTCAGGAAGTGCTCCGCGTGGCGCTGCCGCAGATCCTGGCCCTCGCCCGAGTCCTCGAGCCGCTCGCCCGCGTACTCGCGGATCGTCTCGAGCATCCAGAAACGCTCGTTCGAGAACCGCAGGAGGCTCTTCTCGACGAGCGACTGCAGGGTGTCGAGGTCGGCGTCGGCGACCTCCTCTGCCGCCTCGAGCGCGCAGCCGCCGGCGAAGACGGAAACGCGGCGGAAGAGCACTTGCTC
>JBBDMN010000269.1:3247-8589 GCA_040878305.1 Gaiellaceae bacterium | reverse complement strand
AGAGCACTTGCTCGTCCTCGGAGAGGAGGTCGTAGCTCCACTCGATCGTCGCCCGGAGCGTCTGCTGACGGGGATCAGCGTCTCGGCCTCCTTTGAGGAGGTCGAGGCGCAGTGAGAGACGGTCGAGGATTTGCGCCGGGGAGAGGGCCTTCGTCCTGGCGGCAGCGAGCTCGACCCCTAGGGGCAGGTTGTCGAGCCGCGCGCAGAGCTCGGAGATTTCCTCGCTCGGGGAGAGCTGTGCACGCTCGGAGAAGAGGGAGACGGCCTCGGGCTCGGCCAAGGGCGGCACCGGGTACTCGACCTCGCCTTGGACACGCAGGAGCTCGCGGCTGGTAACGAGGAGCGTGAGACTGGGACAGGCGGAGAGAAGGCTCGACAGCTTGGGCGCCGCCTCGATCACCTGCTCCAGGTTGTCGAGGAGGAGCAGCATCTCCCGCTCGGCGATGTGCTCGCGGAGGCCGTCCTTGGCACCGAGCGTCTGCGAGATCGTCTCGGTGACGAGGGCGGGGTCACGAAGCGCTGCGAGCCCGACCCAGAAGACGCCGGCCTTGTACTCGGGGACGAGCGTGGCGGAGGCTTCGAGCGCGAGCCGCGTCTTGCCCGAGCCACCGGGGCCGGTGAGGGTGACGAGGCGCGCGCCGGATTCGATGCGGGCGAGCACCTCTTCGAGCTCGCGCTCCCGGCCGACGAAGGAGCTCGCCGGGCGAGGCAGGTTCGTGTTGGAGATCGTCTTGAGCGGAGGAAAGGAGTGATCGCCGAGCTGGAAGATCGAGACCGCTCCCTCGATGTCCTTCAACCGGTGCTCGCCCAAGTCGACGAGCGAGATGCCTTGTAACAGTCTGTTACTTGGCTCGAGTGCCGCAACCGTGAGGGCCGAAAGCAGCACTTGCCCGCCGTGGCCGGACGCCGCGACACGTGCTGCGAAATGGACGTCGTCGCCGACGTAGCCCTCGTCGGTCAGAAGGGGCGTCCCCGTGTGCAGGCCGACCCGCACCTGGATCGGCCCTGAGGCGAGCGCCTTGGTCATTTCCCCGGCGGCGTCGAGCGCACCTGGCGCGGTCGGGAAGGTGAAGAAGAACGCGTCTCCCTGTGTGTCGACCTCGACTCCGTGGTGGCGAGCGCACGCTTCGCGGATCACGCGGCGGTGCTCGGCAAGCGCCTCCGCATATCCCTCGGTGCCGAGGTCGTGCAAGAGCTTGGTCGAACCTTCGATGTCGGTGAAGAGGAAGGTGACCGTGCCATAGGGGAGCTTCGACCGCATCAGCGGTTGCGGAGCCACCGCTCCAGCTCCCCTCTGTGCACGATCCCGAGGACGAGGAGGACGCGATCCTCCTCGAGGACGTCGTACATGACTCGGTAGTCGCCGACGCGCAGACGATGGAAGGAGTCACTGGCGCCTCGGATCGTCTTGACCGCCTTTCCGGCGACTCGGCGCGGTATCGCCGCGTCGGCGGCGAGCTTCTCGAGAGTCTGACGTACCCGATTGCGAACTTCTGGCGCGAGCTTCTTGAAGGCCCGAGCCGCGGCGGGCGACAGCTGAACGCGGTAGGACTCAGTCGAGGTCACGCAGGCTGACTGCCCGACCCTTGCCATAGGCGGCACGGGCCTGCCGACGCATGCGGATGTACTCGTCCGCATTGGCCAAGACGAGATCCTCCGCCTCCTCGATGGGCATGAGGACCGCAGCAGGGCGGCCTCGCTTCGTCACGACGTAGGCGACTCCGCCCTCGACCTCTTCGATCACTGCCGACGCGGTGGCCTTGAGCTCCTTTACACCGATCTCAGCCATGACGGGTCCCTTCGAGTGGTTACCGAGATGACCACTTTACCACCCGTTCGGGCGCCGCTACGGCGCGGTCAGTCCTGCCTTAGCGGTGGCGCCTGCGAACGCGCCAGTCGTTCAGGTCACCGAGGATGATCACAGCCACGAAGACGAGCCCGACGACGAGCATGGACACGATGATGTTTCTGCCCTCTTCGGCCGCATTGGCGAGAAACTGGGCGAAAGCGATCACGTCCGCGACTCTATCCCACGAGCTGGGCGTGCGCGACAAGCGCCCGCTCGACCGGCTCGTCGCCTGCCGCCTCTCGCGCAGCCTCGTCGAGCAGCGTCGGATCGCTCCCGATTCTCAGCGCATCCCGGGCAGTCTCGATCCCACCCGCAGCCAGGCGGGATGCCGTTGCCGCCCACGCCGAGGCATCGCCGTCTCGTCCTTCCGCGCGCGCTTGAGCACAGAGCGAGATCAGCTCCGCTAGGTCGGCCACGGCATCGACGTTCCCGGTCGCCGCGACCCGGACGAGCCCGTGCGCGTACAGGTAGTCGCCGAGGAGGAGCGACGTATCCGCATCCGCCTTCGAGAACAGCCGCGAGCGTCCGTAGTGCACCAGGTAGCCCTCGTAGATCGTCTCGATACCGAGCGCGAGCTCGGGAGGCGCCAGCGATGAGAAGACCGGCTCGAGGCGACGCTTGTCTTCCGGCAGGAGCGCATCCGCCCAGAGCGGGCTCTCCGAGGCAGCCTCGGCGGCGATCGTCTCCCACACGTACTGCACGCTAACGTGAGCCGCTCGCTGCGCGCGGAGGCTCGACCTCTGGAGGTTGAAGCTCGACCTCCACGGGAATCTCGGGTCCCCCTTCGCCCCAGCGCTCGAGGCGGACGCGCGGCCGGAAGAAGCCCCAGATCGCCCGGAGCCCCGCCATCGTCGGCAACGCGACGAGGACCCCGGCGATCCCGTACAGCTCGCCGCCCGCGAGGAGGCCGAAGATGACGAGCAACGGGTGGAGCCTGAGCGCGCTCGCCATCACGTTCGGCACGACGACGTGCCCCTCCACCTGGTAAATGAACAGGAAGAGGAGCCCGACCCAGACGACGCCGACAGGGTCCACGAAGAGCGCATAGATGACAGGCGGCACCGCGGAGAGCCACGGGCCGATGTAGGGGATCACCTCGATGAACGCCGTGAAGAGACCGAAGAGGAGCGCGTACTCCTGAGCTCCTTCGACGAGGCCGGTCTCGCCGAGGATCCACATCCCGACGCCTGCACTCGTGCCGATGACGGTGGAGAGAATCGCCTGTCCCTTCACGTAGCCCCAGAGCGCGCTCTCGATCTGCTGCGTCAGCGGCGGGCCTCCATGAGGAGGGAAGCGCGTGTCGATCGAGCGCTCGAGCCGCGGCATGTCGAGGAGCATGTAGATCGAGATGACGACGATCAGGATCAGGGAGAAAAGGAGGAGCACGGCCGAGAGCGCGGCCCCCTGGGCGAACTCGATTCCGTCCTGGACATACCCGGAGACGTCTCCGGCGCCGAGGGAGTCGATCCATTCCGTGATCTGCTCCCGCACCTGAATGCTCTCGAGGCCGTGGTCGTCGAGCCACACTTGCAGCCCGTCGATGTCCTTCTCCGCGGCCGTCTGCCCGGTTGCCGCCTCCTCGGTCGTCACGTAGTCGTCGATCCGCTCACCCGCGTTTCGCGCCTGGTCGAACGCGACGACGCCGATCGCGATCAGGAGCGCCACCACGGTGGCCGCGAAGATCGCGTAGACGATCATCACCGAGAGGGCGCGCGGCACCTTGAGCCGCGTCAGGTCCCGGACCAGCGGGTTCAGCATGAACGCGATCACCGACGCGGTGAGGAAGAGGAAGAGGACGTGGCCGACCCTGCTCGCAAGCAGGAACGTCAGGACGAGGAGCACGGGAAGGCCGACGAGCTGAATCCAGCGCGGGATCTGAATCGTCGGGCCGGGGCCGCCCATCACCGCGATCGTATCGCGGGATCTTGCTTCCGACCTTGCTACGGTCCAGGAAATGGCGACTCCGCGCTCACGGCACGCAGCACGACTGCGCGCTCAACGGCGGCGGGCTCAAGCGAGGGCACGGTGGTTCGCGCTCGCGGTGGTCGTCGGAGTTCTCGGCATCGCCGTGCTCCTATTGACTGCGTTCGACGAGAACGCCGCCGATAGCTCCGCCGGGGCGCCGATTCCGGGTCCGCTGCCCGTCACCTCCGCTCCCCCGGAGCCGCAGGTGCTTGCCACCGTGGGCAATTTGCGAGTGCAGTCCCCGGTGGCGCAGGGCGGCGTGACGGCTGTCGGGTTCCATGGCTCGGACGAGGGCGCTCTCGTTCTCCGGCCCGTCGGGCCGCAGGCGAACGAGGGTCTGCTCGCTCGCCTATGGCGCCAGATCACCGGCTCGTCGCGACGGGGCCTGGCGTGGTACCAGCTCGAGAGCGGCGCTCTCCGGACCATCGACGTGGGAGCCGTGGCAGGCACGGACGTTTACTCACCCGTGGACGGCACTGTCATCGCCATTCGCGACCACCTCGTCTCGGGTCGCACAGTCGGCGCGGAGATCGAGCTGCGTCCGACCGCTGCACCATCGCTCGTCCTCGCCCTCCAGAACGTACGCCCGGACACCGCGCTGACGGTAGGGGCCAACGTTGCCGCTGGCTCCTCGAAGCTCGGAAGGGTTGCGGATATCAGCCGGTTCGAGGACCAAGCTCTCGCGCGATTCGCGGCCGACGGCGGCAACAACGTCTCGATCGAGGTCTACCCCTCGGCAACACTCGGCGTTCCCTAGAGTCCTCCCTCTGCGCATTCTCTTCATCGCGGACGTCGTGGGCGCCCCGGGGCGCGGCGCGCTCGAAGCGCGCCTTCCCGCGCTGCGCGAAGAGCTCGGAATCGACGCGTGCGTAGTTAACGGCGAGAACGCAGCGGACGGGATCGGAATCACGCCGCGCCTCGCCGACAAGCTGCTCGCGATGGGCGTGGACGCGATCACTCTTGGGAACCACGCCTTCCGGCGGGCGGAGATCGGCCCGTATCTCGAGAGCTCGGAGCGCATCGTGCGTCCGGCGAACACGTCGACGTCGACGCCGGGCCGCGGGCTCACGATCGTGCCTACGTTGAACGGCTCGCGGCTCGCCGTCGTCAACGTGCTCGGATCCCTCTTCCTGCATCCCGCGACATCGATGTTCGAGGTCATCGACGAGCTCGTCGAAGCGGCCGTTCGCGAGACCCCGCTCGTCCTCGTCGACGTGCACGCAGAGGCGACGAGCGAGAAGGTCGCGCTCGCTCGCTGGTTGGACGGCCGGGTGACGGCCGTCGTCGGAACGCACACGCACGTCCAGACGTCCGACGCGCGCGTCCTCCCACGCGGGACGGCATTCATCACCGACGCGGGAATGACCGGCCCGCACGACTCGGTGATCGGCGTCGAGGCGGAGCTCGCGATCAGGCGGATGCGCACGGGGATGCCCGTTCGCTTCCAGACGGCTCAGGGCGATGTTCGAATCGAGGGCGCCGTGATCGAGTGCGACTCGGAGACGGGGAAGGCTTCCTCGATCGAGGC
>JBBDMN010000269.1:0-3147 GCA_040878305.1 Gaiellaceae bacterium | reverse complement strand
GCCTGGAAGCCGATCGTCCGGTCCCAGAACGTCCGAGCCGCTCCCCAGAGGCTGGGCTCGAGCAGGAGGACGCTAAAAGCGATGAGGGTTGCTACCGCGAATCCGATCCCGAAGCGAAGGAGACGTCGTACCGAGAGGCTCGGGTAGCTCGCCCAGAGCGGAGCGATGAGTAACGCTCCGAACTTCGTCCAGCCCGCCAGCGCGACGGCCGTTCCCCGAGCCCAGGCAGAGGACACGAGCCAGAAGCCGAAGACGAGGAGCGCGGGCATGATCGTGTCGTTCGAGTTGGCGTTCAGAGCGTAGGCCGTGAACGGGTACGCGGTCCAGGCGAACGCGAGCACGGCCGCCAGCCGGACCCCTCCGAAGCGGAGACCGACGAGCACGAGGCCGAAGATCGTGAGGATGTCGAACAGAATCGACGTGGCGTGCGCCGCGGGCAGCGAGTCCCACTTCCCGCTCCAGCCGAAGATGAGCGCGCCGGGGAGATACGCAGCGTAGGAAACGGGCCCGTAGGTGTCGCCGCGCTCGATCGCCGCCTCGCAGCGCCCGTTCGTCTGGATGCGCTCGCGGATCTGGCCGTCCGTGTCCGCTGGCCCGCACGCTTCGAGCTCTCCGCGCTGGGGCATGTTTCCGTATGGCGCCTCGCCGTCGAGCATCCGGCTCGCCCCAACGACGCCGGCGAGCCCGACGTCGATGACGCCTCGCGGAGCCTCGACGTTCAGCCCGATCCGGAAACCGAGGAGGAAGACGGCGGCGGCCGCAAACGCCCAGGTCGGCCACACGGGGCTGATCGCGCTCTCCCGCTTCCTCATCCCCACCCACACGCTGCGGGCGAGGAGATACGCGAGCACCGGGTAGACGAGCGGGACGCTCGTGAAGATCTCCCCGCGGTTGAAGAACGCAAGCGACACCGAGAATCCGAGGAGGATCAGGAGATCGAGATTGCCGAGCGAGAGCGGCTTTCGCAGGTCGGCGAGCCCGAGGAGGAAGACGAGGCAGAAGGCAAGCCACACGTACGGCCGGAGCAGCGTCTTCCCGCCGAACGAGCCCTTCCCCCCGCGTGCCATCTTCCACGCGACCTGGGGTCCCGTCCACGCCTCTGTGACCCGCCTGGTGGTGTCCTCGACGACGACCTGCGCGATCTGGCCGGCTTCGCCTGACCACGCTTTGACAAGCCAGGTCCGAGTCTGGGGACGGAACGTCGCCGCGGTCGACGGGTCGGGCGGATAGCGAGCGAGCCACGCCGAAACCTTCGAATGTCCAAGCGCTGTTCTCGTCGCCTCGACCTCCGTGAGGAGGGCGAGATCGTCCTCCGCCCGCTCTGCGCCACTGGGTGGCGTAGCGGCGCTCGAGGGCGCAGCGAAGACAAGAGCGGCGACGGCGAATGCCGCTGCGAGAGCTACACGCAGGCTGATGTGAAAGAGTGGCCCAGCGGCCACGAAGTGGACGCCTTCAGGGATCTTCGCGCGGCCGGGATCCGCGCTAGCGGATTTCGGTCTTGCGCTGGCTATGAGCCCCGAACGACCAGAGCTTATTGCCGACGAAGTTGACCGGCGTGACCAAAATGATCGCGATCGCCTGCGCGAGTACCTCATCGAGCCCGGCGGCGACGAGGAGATAGAGGACGAGCAGGTTCGCACCCAAGGCGAGAGTAGAGACGACGAGGAACCTCATGCCCTGATAGGCGACGTGGCCGCGCTCCGCCCTGAACGTCCAGAGCCGATTCCACGTGTAGTTGTTCGTCACCGCGACGAGGAACGAGCAGAAGGCTGCCGGGAGGTAGTGCACGTCGAACCCGCGGACAAGAAGCGTGTAGACGACGAGGTTGACCACGTAGCCGGTCCCGCCGACGACGCAGAACTTGACAAGCTGCTCCCAGTTTCGGCGGCGTCGCAACGCTGCACCCACGCGGGCACGCGAAACCCCTGCCGAAACCTCCGCAGCCGAGTCCACAGGTGTCGCAGGGTAATCAGGAGAGCGGCGCCCGCGACCCCCGAACGGGTCAGCCACCCGCAAAGCCCTCCGCGCCGACGAGCGGCACGAACCGGCATGGCACGGATGCTCGCTCGACCGGCCCGTCCACAGTGCGAACGACCTGGACGAGCTTCTGCCCCCAGCGCCCTCCGCGGGGAACGACGAGCCGCCCGCCTTCCGTGAGCTGCTCGTAGAGGGCCGGCGGGACCGCAGGTGCCGCCGCGGCAACCGCGATTCCGTCGAACGGCGCACGCTCCGGGACGCCGAGCGAGCCGTCGCCGAGGCGCACATCAACCCGGTCGTAGCCCGCATCCAGAAGAGCGAGCCGTGCTCGGTCGGCCAGCTCGGGAACTCGCTCGATCGTCACGACCTCCGCTGCGAGCTCGGCCAGAACAGCCGCCTGGTAGCCGGAACCGGTGCCGACATCGAGCACGGTCTCTCCTCCTTCGAGCTCGAGCAGCTGACAGATCGTCGCGACGATGAACGGCTGCGAGATCGTCTGCTGGAACCCGATCGGAAGCGCCCCGTCCTCGTAGGCGAGGTGGCGCAGGTTCTCGGGGACGAAGAGCTCGCGCGGTACGCGGGCCATCGCCTGGAGCACGCGCTCGTCGAAGGTTCCACGCCGTCGAAGCTGGTGCTCGACCATGCGAGCGCGGGCGTCATCGGCATCGAGGGGCGCGAGGGGCGTCGCTCGCCCCGATCGGCTCATTTCGCGAGCGTCCGGAGACCGGCGAACCGGGCGGCCTGGCCACCGCGCATGCGCGCGGCGAGCAGCGGGAGCGCGACGGTCGTCAGGTACCCGACAAGGGGAATCAGGGCGAGCAGGCACGCCAACAGTCCGACCATGGACACGTACGCGGCTACCCCGAGACGCGTCGCACCGCGACGCATGGCTCCGCGGACGACGACTGCCGCGGAGAGCGCGCCGACGAGGCCTGCGACTCCACCCGCGACCGTCTCCGCGTAGTCGCCGATGACGGCGAGACCGAACACCGCGCCAACGATCGCGCCTACGATCGCCGCGACTCCGGCTCCGACCGCGTTCACGCCGAGCAGCCCGGACAGGATCACGCCCAGCCCGAGGCCGAGCCCGAGACACAGGCCGATCGTGTACCAGGCGCCCATCGCCGCCAGTGTAGGAAATCCGATGCTCACGTTCGCGCGTACTCCTCT
>JBBDMN010000268.1:0-1935 GCA_040878305.1 Gaiellaceae bacterium | reverse complement strand
GACGAGGCGTCGAGCAGCCAGTGCACGCCGTCGACGCCGAGGACGTTCGCGATCTCGTGCGGATCCGCGACGACCGCTGTGGTGCCCAGCGGAAGCACGAGCCGTGCGAACTCGTCGACCATGAGCTTCACCGACTCGAGGTGCATGTGCGCGTCGATGAACCCCGGGACGACGAAGCGACCCGCCGCGTCGAGCGTCTCGCGGCCCTCGTAGTCGCCGAGGCCGGCGACGACGCCGTCGACGACCGCGATATCGGTCTCGAGCCACTCCTTCGTGAAGACGGAGAAGACGCGCCCCCCGCGCACGACGAGGTCGGCGGGCTCGTCTCCCCGGGCGACCGCCAGTCGGCGTTGAAGCGTCTCCATCCGGGCAAGCGTAATACCGCTCGGGCCGTCCGCCTGGAACTTCCGCCAGTCCCCGTCGCGTTCGGCGCTGCCATATAGTCGCTCCGTCATTCGACGCGGGGGAATGGAGGACTAGATGAGAAGCAAGCGCGTGGCAGTCGGGCTCGTTCTCGCACTCGCCACGACAGCGCTCGTACTAACGGCGGCGGTCTCGGCGAAGCCGGAGCAAGCGGCTTTCAAGGCGGCGTGGATCTACGTCGGGCCGCACAACGACGGCGGTTGGTCGCAGGCACACGACAACGGGCGACTACGGGTGCAGAAGGCGCTCGGCTCCAAGGTGAAGACGACCTACAAGGAGCTCGTCCCCGAGGGTCCACAGGTCTCGCAGGTGATCGAGAGCCTGATCCGCGACGGCAATAAGATCATCTTCGCGACATCGTTCGGGTACCAGAGTGCGATGGTTGCGGCGGCGAAGAAGCACCCTGACGTCTATTTCGAGATGGCCACCGGAACAGCGACGTCGAAGAATCTCGCCGAGTACTTCGGTGCCAGCGAAGACGCGATCTACCTGTCGGGGATGGCGGCGGGCGCGGCGACGAAGAACGGCACGATCGGGTACATCGTCCCCTTCCCGATCCCCGAGGTCATCCGGCACGCCAACGCGTTCGTGCTCGGTGCGCAGGCGACCCGGCCGAGCGCCAAGGTTCGGCTCGTGTGGACGCACTCGTGGTTCGACCCGAAGAAGGAGCGTCAGGCGGCAGAGAGCCTCGTCGCCGCGGGCGCGGACGTCCTCGGACAGAACGTCGACAGCCCGTCCGCCGGGCAGTTCGCGCAGACGAAGAAGATCCCGTGGGTCGGCTACAACTCGGACGCTCGCAAGTTCGCCCCGACGTCGTGGCTGACGGCAGCCCTGTACGACTGGAGCGTGTACTACGTCCCGCGTGTCAAGGCCGCGATGAACGGTACGTGGAAGACGGGCTTCTACTACGGAGACATGAAGGACAAGTTGATCGGGCTGGCGCCATTCGGGCCGAAGGTCACCGCCAAGACGAAGGCGGCGATCAAGGCGAAGCAGAAGGCCATCATCAACGGCTCGTTCCACGAGTTCACAGGGCCCCTCTACGACCAGAAGGGGAAGCTTCAGGTTCCGAAGGGGAAGAAGCTGACGGTCAAAGAGCTTTACGCCATGACGTGGCTCGTCAGGGGCACGATCGGCAACCCAAAGGGCTAAGAGCGTGGGGGAGGCGCAGCCACCCCGCCTGAACGATGACGAAGCGAGAGGCGCCGGCCAACCCGGCGCCTCTCCGGTCCCTGCGGTCTCCATGCGGCAGATCACGAAGCGCTTCCCCGGGGTGCTCGCGAACGATCGAGTCGACTTCGAGGCGGCAGTGGGCGAGGTGCACGCTCTCCTCGGTGAGAACGGCGCGGGCAAGACGACGCTCTCCAACATCCTCACGGGCCTCTATCGTCCGGACGAGGGCGAGATCGAGCTGTACGGGGCGCCCGTGCGTCTCCACTCGCCGCGCGAGGCGCTCAACGCGGGAATCGGGATGGTGCATCAGCATTTCCGGCTGGTGCCGCCGTTCACCGT
>JBBDMN010000267.1:0-1948 GCA_040878305.1 Gaiellaceae bacterium | reverse complement strand
TGGTCGACGGCTGCTCGCGGATCAAGGCGCTCCTGAGGATCGTCTTCCCGATCTCTCTTCCGGGAATCCTCACCGTCGTCATCTTCGCGTTCTCGCTCTGCGTCAACGAGTTCATCTATGCCTTCACGTTCATCTCGTCCACGGAGAACCGGACGATCTCGGCGGGCGTGCCCAACGAGCTCATCCGGGGCGACGTGTTCTTCTGGCAGTCCTTGATGGCCGCGACGCTTCTTCCGAGCATCGTGCTCGCCCTGCTCTACAACACCTTCCTCGACCGCTTCATCAAGGGCTTTACAGGCGGCGCTTTCAGGTAGAGAATCAACGCGAGAGAAAGGAGGTACCCCGTGGCGGATGTGCTAGACGAGCTCGAAGGTGAGAGCTCGACGCTAACCCGGGGCGACTTGCTCAAGAGGGGTGGCGCGGCCGCGTTCGCGGTGAGCATGTTCGGCGCCCTGCCGGACAAGGCGCTGGGCTTCTACGGCCCGCTCAAGTACGCGAACAAGCAGCTCTCCGGCGAGCTGAAGATTCTGCAGTGGGCGCACTTCGTCCCCTCGTACGACCAGTGGCTGGACAACACCTACGTCAAGGAGTGGGGCGAGAAGAACGACGTCGACGTGAAGATCGACCACATCAACAACGCGCTGCTCTTCTCGACGGCCTCGTCTGAGGTCGCTGCTCAGAGTGGCCACGACCTCTACCAGTTCATCTCCCCGCCGTCGTCGTTCCAGAAGCAGGTCCTTCCCCTGAACGACATCGTCCAGGAAGTCTCGAAGAAGGTCGGGCCGATGTCGAGGGTGGGGCGGAGGAGCACCTACAACCCGAGGACGAAGCAGTTCTTCGGGTTTCCGGACAACTACGCGCCCGACCCGGTTCAGTACAGGAAGAGCATCCTGACCGAAGCCGGCGTCAGTTTGAGGACGTGGGAAGACGTGCGCAAGGGCGCCCCCAAGCTGAAGGCCGCGGGGCACCCGGTCGGCCTCGGCATGTCGAACGAGATCGACTCGAACATGTTCCTGATCTCTCTCCTCTACTGCTTCGGCGGCTTCCTCCAGAACGAGGACAACAAGATCGTCTTCAACAGCGGGTCGAACCGCAAAGGCGCCATCGAGGCGCTCGAGCTGATGCGCGACATCTTCCGGAACGGCATGTCGGACGAGGTCTTCGCCTGGACTGCGGCGTCGAACAACCAGGCCTTCCTCGCCGGCCGGCTCTCAATGTCGCTCAACGCGATCTCCATCGCCCGCTCGGCGGAGAACTCCGGAAACACCGCCCTCTCCGACGACACGTGGCTTGCATCCATTCCGCGCGGCCCCGTGACGCGACTGGGAAACGAGCACGTGATGGGCGTCTACGTGATCTGGAAGTTCGCCAATAACAAGGAGGCTGCGAAGCAGTTCATCATCGACCAGCAGCTCGGCTACAGGCAGCACTTCGTGCGGAGCCAGTACTACAACTTCCCCGCGTGGACCGGTGCGATCAAGGGCGGCTTCAAGACGATCCGTGCGATGACGAAGCAGGACACGCACAAGCCGCGCGGCAAGTACACGATCCTGACCACCATCGCGGAGAAGTACACGACGAACGTCGGTCACCCCGGCAACTCGAACGCGGTCATCGACGAGATCTTCAACCGCTACCTGATTCCACAGATGTTCGCCGAGGTCGCCCAGGGCAAGTCAAGCCCCGGGGACGCGGTTCGGGACTTCACCAGAGAGGCCCAGGGCATCTATCGCAAGTGGCAGGCGCAGGGGCTCGTGTAACAGCGCCGGTGCTTGCGACCTGACGAGGGCCCCGTTCTGCGGGGCCCTCGGCGTCAAAGGCGGACGACGGCCTTGCCGCCCTGGCCCTGGGCGGCCCACGCCGCTCCGACCTCGTCGAGAGAGAACGTCTCGACGTCGATCTTGATCCGCCCGGCTGCAACATGCTCGGCGACATCGAGATAGGCCTG
>JBBDMN010000266.1:0-1971 GCA_040878305.1 Gaiellaceae bacterium | reverse complement strand
AGAGGTAGCCCTTGTCGAACTGCATGCCCTCGGTGAACTCGAGCTCGAGACCGAACGTCTGGCCCTCCTCGACGTTCACGACGCCGTCCTTGCCGACCTTCTCGATCGCGTCCGCGATGACGTCACCGATCTCCCGCTCACGCGAGGAGATGGTGGCGACACGTGCGATGTCCTCTTTGCCAGAGACCTCGGTCGACTGCTTCTTGAGGTTCTCGACGATCGCTTCCACCGACTTCTCGATGCCGCGCTTGAGCGCCATCGGGTTCGCGCCGGCGGCGACGTTCTTGAGACCCTCGCGGACGATCGCCTGAGCGAGCACCGTCGCGGTCGTCGTGCCGTCTCCGGCGACGTCGTTGGTCGCCGTGGCGACCTCGCGTACGAGCTGCGCGCCCTGGTTCTCGAACGGATCCTCGACATCGATCTCACGGGCGATGGTGACGCCGTCGTTCGTGATCGTCGGTGCGCCGAACTTCTTGTCCAGGACGACGTAGCGTCCCTTCGGGCCGAGCGTCACCTTGACCGCGTCGGCGAGGATGTTCACGCCGCGCTCGAGCGAGCGGCGCGCGTCCTCGTTGAACTTGAGCTCCTTATGAGCCATTTCTTCCTCCTAAGCGAGAAGAGCTATGCGGTGGCAGTAGCAAGCTTGCGCTTACTCTTGCCGCCTGTGTTTACGACCTTCGCGAGCACGTCGGACTCGCGGAGAATGAGGACGTCTTCGGAATCGACCCTGATCTCCGTCCCGCCGTACTTCGAGAAGATGATCTCGTCGTCGACCTCGATGTCCATCTTGATGAACTCCCCGTCCTCGTCACGCGGGCCGGGTCCTACGGCGAGGACTTTGCCGCGCTGCGGCTTCTCCTTCGCCGTGTCAGGCAGCACGATGCCGCTGATCGTTTGTTCCTCTTCCTCGAGGACCTCGACGATCAGACGATCGCCCAGAGGCTGCAGATCCATTCGCACGACCTCCCTAGATACGAGTTTGTGACACATCTGGCACTCACACGGTATGAGTGCCAGGGGCACCATAGCACTCTCGGGCTGTCTCGCGAAGCCGAATTGAGTCGGACAGGCTCAGATTCGGTGAAAACGCAGAGCTTGGTTGTTACAAAGTGATGAGCCGACGCGAGCTCTCGGCGGGTGTCGTGCTCGTGCGCCGTATGCGCGGCGCCTACTGGTTTGCAGCGGTACAGCCGCGCGGAAAGCCCGATGGCACATGGGCTCTGCCGAAGGGCCTGATCGATCCCGGCGAGCGGCCGGACGAGACGGCGCTCCGGGAGGGTTTCGAGGAGACCGGGGTGCATGGACGCCTCGCCTCGAAGCTCGGCGACGTCCGCTACGTCTACACCTGGCAGGGAGAGCGTGTCTTCAAGGTCGTGAGCTTCTATCTCGCCTACGCACGCAGGGGTCGAATCGGCTCGCTTCCTCCTGGTATGGACCTCGAGGTTGCCGATGCGCGCTGGCTGCGACTCGCGGAGGCGCACCGTCTCCTCGCCTACAAAGGGGAGCGCGAGATGGCCGAACGCGCCCTGGAAACGCTCTCCGGCGAGCCTCTATAGTTGCCCGGCCGCCTGTGCCGACCTTCGCGCTCAACTTCTACAACCCCGCCGTCTCCGACCAGCTTCGCACCAGTCGGAAGACCGCGACGATCCGGCTCGGCGACAAGTCGCCGAAGTACCGCAAGGGAATGATCGTGACCGTCCTCTGCGGCGCGCGCTACGGGCAGCGCGAAAGGGTGTTCGACGCCGTCATCGACAAGGTCGAGGTCAAGCAGCTCCGCGACCTGTCGCCGCGAGAGATCGAGCACGACAACCCGGAGCTCCGGCGCACAGACGAGCTCGCGCGCTTCCTCGGCCAGCTCTACAACCGCGAGGTCTCGGAGAACGACATCGTTACGGTGATCCGCTTCTCGCAAATCGTAACGGGGGGGGGGGGGGGGGGGGGGGGGGGGGGGGGGGGGGGGGGGGGGGGGGG
>JBBDMN010000265.1:0-1985 GCA_040878305.1 Gaiellaceae bacterium | reverse complement strand
CGCCCTGCTCGTACAGGAGCCAGCGAAGCTCGAGATTGATCGCGCGCGTCGTCAGGTCCTTCGCATCGAATCGCGCGCTCTCGCCCTCGATCTCCGAGATCTTCGGCACGTCCGCGAACGGCTCGGCGAGACCGCGCGCGTCGTACGTGATCTGCGTCATCGCTTCCAGACCAGCACTTCGCGCTCGTAGGGGTCGTAGGTGTCGATCTCGTGGTCCACGATTGCGCGGATCGCGATCTCCTCGGAGGCGAGCGCGACGAGGTCGTCCGACTCGTAGAGGACGAGCGGCTTCGCGGCGAGCTCGTCCTTCGCCACGCCGAGCTCGTCCTTCGTCACCGCGATGTAGGTGAAGACGCCGTCGAGCTCGTCGAGTGACTTGTGCATCGCCTCTTCGAGCGTCGCGCCGTTCAACATCTCCTCCGCGAGGTAGACCGCGATGATCTCCGAGTCGCACTCGGACATGAAGCGGCGCCCGGCGCGCTCGAGGCGGCGGCGCCACATGAAGTAGTTCGTGAGCTGTCCGTTGTGAACGACCGCGACGTCGGAGTAGGGGTAGGCCCAGTATGGGTGCGCGCCGGCGATGTCGACCTCGGACTCGGTCGCCATGCGCACGTGTCCGATGGCATGCGTCCCGGTGAAATCGGAGAGGCCGTACTGCTCGTGAACCGTCTCGGCGTCGCCGAGGTCCTTGACGATCTCGAGCGCACGCCCGAGCGAGAGCACCTCCGCCTCGGGGATGTCCTCCACGAAGTCGGCGAGGAGCTTGAGGTCGCCGTCGTACTCGAATGAGACACGGAACGCGTAGGGCGTCTCCTCCTCGACCTCGTCGATCCGAGCTCCGAGCGCCGCGAGCCGAGACTCGACCACGGAGCGGTGTAGGCGGAGTCGGGCCTCAAACTCGAAGTCACGCGGTGTGTTCGCGTCAGCGAGCTTGTAGCGCATGACGAGATTGCCGTTCTCGGGCGTCCCGTAGAGCGCGTAACCGGTGGAGTCGGGACCACGATGCTTCATCGACTGCAGCATCAGCGTCATCTCGTTCCCGATCGGGTGCTGCGCTCCGTCCCGGTAGATGATTCCTGCGATGCCGCACATGGTTCTTCGCTACGGCAGCACGTCGAGGTACTCGGCCATGTCCCAGTCGGAGACGGTCGAGCAATAGCGCTCCCACTCGTCCCGCTTGTAGTGCATGAAGACACGGTACATCTCGTCCGGCAACGCGCTCTTCACCACGTCGTCCTCGTCGAGCGCGTCGAGCGCCTCCCCGAGGGTCATCGGCACGCGCTTCACCTCCTTGCCCGCGGCGATCGCCTCGTAGATGTTGCCCTCCTCGGGCGGGCCGGGATCGAGCTTGCGCTTGATGCCGTCGTCCATCACTTTGATCAGACCGGCGAGGGCGAGGTACGGGTTCACGGCGGCATCCACCGAGCGGTACTCGAAGCGGTCGGGGGAGGAGATCCGCAGCGCGGTGGTGCGGTTCTGATAGCCCCAGTCCGCGAAGACGGGCGCCCAGAAGCCTGTCTCCCAAAAGCGGCGATAGGAGTTCACCGTGGATGCCGTGATGCAGGTGAGCGCGCGGAGGTGCTCGAGAATCCCGCCGACCGCGTGCAGGCCGATCTGACTCGGCATATGCACGTCGTCCGTGTCGGGCAGGAACACGTTCTCGTCGCCTTTCCAGAGCGAGATGTTCGTGTGGCAGCCGTTCGCCGAAACGCCCATGAACGGCTTCGGCATGAAGCACGGGAAGGCGCCGAGCTCGCGCCCGACCTGCTTGCAGATCTGCCGAAACGTCGAGAGGTTGTCGGCCGTCCTCTCTGCTCGGTCGAAGAGAAAGTTGAGCTCTATCTGGCCGGGCGCGTCCTCGTGGTCGCCCTGGATCATGTCGAGCCCGAGCTTCTGCCCGTACTCGATCACCTTGTGGATGATCGGCTGCAGCTCGGAGAACTGGTCGATGTGGTAGCAGTAGGGCTTCGTCATGCCCTCGATCG
>JBBDMN010000264.1:0-11198 GCA_040878305.1 Gaiellaceae bacterium | reverse complement strand
GGCAGCGAGTTCGACTCGAGCGCGCTCTTCCGCCTCGTCAGCTCGCGCGCCTTACGCGCCGCCTGGCGAGCTCGTGCAGCCGAGACTGCCTTTGTGATGATCTGACGCGCCTCGGTCGGGTTCTCCTCGAGAAACTCAGCGAGCTTCTGATTCACGGTCGTCTTGACCAGAGTCTCGATCTGCGGGTTCCCGAGCTTCGTCTTCGTCTGACCTTCGAACTGGGGGTTTCGGAGCTTCACCGAGATGACCGCGGCGAGACCCTCGCGCGCGTCGTCGCCGTCGAGTGACTCCTCCTTCTCCTTGATCAGCCCCTTCTCGCGGCCGTACCGGTTGAGCGTGCCGGTGAGAGCCGCCTTGAAGCCGGAGAGGTGGGCGCCGCCCTCGGTCGTGTTGATGTTGTTCGCGAACGAGAAGACCGACTCGACGTACGAGTTGTTCCACTGCATCGCGACCTCGACCTGGCTGTCTCCGCTCTCGCCCTCGAAGTACACGACGTGCTTGTGAACGGTGTCCTTCGACTCGTTGACGTGCGAGACGAAGTCGCGGATGCCGCCCTCGTAGTGGAACTCCTCCGTCTTGCCGCCGGCGCGTTCGTCCCGAAGGACGATACGAAGTCCGCGGGTGAGAAAAGCCGTCTCGCGAAGGCGCTGCGAAAGCGTCGTCGCGGAGAACTCCGTCTCCTCGAAGACCTCCGAGTCCGGCTGGAACGAGATCGTCGTGCCCGACTCGCTCTTTCCCGCGACACCGGTGGTCAGCATGTCGGTAGTCGGCTCTCCGCGCGAGAAGTCTTGGCGGTAGACCTTCCCGTCGCGGCGTACTTCAGCAACGAGCCATTCGGAAAGCGCGTTCACGACGGATACTCCCACGCCGTGCAGGCCTCCCGAGACCTTATAGCCCTCTCCGCCAAACTTGCCGCCGGAGTGGAGCGTCGTCAGCACGACCGTGAGCGCCGGCAGACCCTGGTCGACGAGCAGGTCGACCGGGATTCCAGCTCCGGCGTCCTTCACCGTCACCGAGTTGTCCGGATGGATCGTGACGTCGACGAGATCGTTCCGGCCGGCCAGCGCCTCGTCGACCGCGTTGTCGACCACCTCGTAGACGAGGTGATGGAGGCCTCGAGCGCCCGTCGATCCGATGTACATCCCGGGTCGAAGACGGACCGGGTCGAGGCCCTCGAGGACAGTGATGTCCTTTGCGGTGTAGGCTGCTTCGGCCATGAAAAAAGCCCTGCAAAAGCTAGGTTTTGCGGGCTCTCGGCAGTGTATCAGAAACGGCGGCCGGAACGGGCCCACGAGAGGCTCGCGCGTGCGGCCCTCGCGACCAGCTCGCGCAGCTCGGAATCCTCGATCTCGGACGCCACCGAAGCAGCCTCCGCGGCCGTTTCGGGTGTCATCGGCGGAGGCTCCTCCGAGTGTTCGGAGCCGTGCGCGATCGGCGCTGCGGGCTCGGGCACCGGGCCGACGCGGAAGCGCAACTTCGTCGGCGCGGAGGCGCCTGCGAGCGACGCGAGACGCTCCTGGATCTCAGGTGACAACCGGTCGAGCTCGAAGGCCCACGTCGACGAGGTCGTGGCGACGTGGAGGGTCCCATCTCTCCCCACCCGAAGCGGCCAGGCTTGCCGCGACACCGCCTCGCCGACTGCCTCCGGCCATACCGCTGTAAGCTCGGCGAGAGCGAGCCCAATACCCCCGCCGCTCTGCGCCAGACTCCGCTCGACCTCTCTTCCGATCCGCTCCATCTGGCGTCAGCCTCCACGTACCTGGCCCGGGGACACGACGAGTACCTGCGCCGGCTCCATCGGCAACGCGGCGGCCGCCGTCGCGGTGATCACGGTCTGACCGCCCGTGGTCACCATCTCCGCCAGCGCTCGCCTCCGCTCGTCGTCAAGCTCGGAAAGGACGTCGTCGAGCAAGACGAGCGGGGCCGTGCCCGTTCTCTCCCCGAGGATCTCCGCCTCGGCGAGCACGAGCGAGAGGACGCCGATCCGTTGCTCGCCCTGCGAGCCGAAGTAACGAAGATCGCGGCCTCCGGCCTCGAGGCGCACGTCGTGGAGGTGCGGTCCTGCGCCCGTCAGTCCCCGCTCGAGGTCTCGTTCCAGACGCTGCTCGAAGTCGTCAGGCGTCGGCGCTTCGCCGTCGTACGACAGAGTCGCGCCCGAGAGACCCAGACGCTCGGCGCACGTTGCGAATACCGGCCCAAGAAGCGCAATCGTCCGGGCGCGAGCATCGACGAGAGCTGCTCCGAGCGACAGCACGGCTTCGGTCCAGGGCGTGAGCGCATCATGCGAGGACGCGCTCACGACGAGTCTGCGGAGCGCCGCATTTCTCTGACCTACCGCCGCTGCGTACTCGACTGGCACCGCTGCCCGAGCGGGAAAGAGGCGCCCGACACTCCTGTCGAGATAGGCGCGTCTGGTCGCCGGAGCGCCTTTCACCACGGCGAGCCGGTCCGGGGTGAAGACGAGCGTACGAAGCTCGAGCCGGAGCTGCTCGGCTGAGCGCAGCGCCGCACCGTTCAGCCGCGCGCGTCTCGCTTCCCGCGGGCTCAGGCCGATATCGGATTCAAAGGGAACCGCACCGTTCGACCCGCGGAGATGGATACGGCCCGCCGGCATCCCGAAGCGGACGAGCTGAGCATCGCTCCGCGCGCGTGGCGAGAACCCTTGCGTACCGACGTGGAGCGCCTCGAGCAGATTCGTCTTCCCTGCCCCGTTCGGGCCCGACACAAGCACGACCCCAGGCTCGAGCTCGAGCTCGAGCTGGGGGTACGAGCGGAAGTCCCGAAGCGTGACCTCGCGGACGATCAGCCCACCAGAGGCTTGATGCGAAATTGACGCGCTGTCGGGGGCGGTCACGACCAAGCCGGGCGACGCACTCACTCGTCGTGCAGGCTACAAGCCTGGACGGCGAGGGAGGGTGGCGATCCGGCGCTGTGTCGTGGCCGTCATCCGGCCCGCCGTGAATTTCGCATCAAGCCTCTAACGTCAGTCAGGGAGCCGGATCGGCATGATCAGGTACCAGAAGCTCTCGTCCGGAGCCGAGATCACGGCAGGTCGGAGCGGGTTGATCAACCTGAGCTGAACAGTCTCGGTCCCGACCGCCTCGAGACCGTCGCGGAGAAAATCGGGGTTGAACCCGATCTCGAGCGGCTCGCCGGCGTAGTCGATCGGGAGCGACTCGTGTGCCTCGCCGACGTCCTGGGTCTGGGCAGACACGCTGAGCTCGCCTTCGGCGAAGCGGAGACGAAGCGGAGCATTCCGCTGCGCCAGCACGCCGGCGCGACGGATGACGTCGAGGAGGGGCGCTCGTGGGGTCGTCACCTCGGCTTCGAAGCTCTCGGGGAGCAGCTGCTTGTAGTTCGGGAACTGGCCGTCGATCCGGCGGCTCGTCAGCCACACGTCGCCGGCGCTGAAGATCACATGGTTCTCATGCACGCCGAGGCGGACCTCGTCGGCACCGGCGGCGAGCCGCGCGAGCTCTTGCAGCGCGCGAGCCGGGATGATCGCGTCGAGCTCCGTCCCGCTCGACTCGAGCTCAGTCTCCTTGACGGCCAAGCGATACGAATCCGTCGCAGCCATGATCAGGCGATTCCCCTCGAAGCGGACGAGAATCCCGGTGAGCACCGGGCGGGACTCGTCCCGCGATGCGGCACGCGCGACCTTCTCGATCGTCGCCAGGAGGGCGGGTGCGGCAATAGCGTGCAGATCGACCTCGATCGGAGGGAGCCGTGGGAAATCCTCCGCGCTGTACACATTCAGCCGAGACAGGTGGCTTCCCGACTTCACCTCGAGAAGACCTTCGCCCTCCTGATGTGTCAGCGTCACGGAGTCGTCCGGTAAAAGCCGCGCGAGGTCTGTCAACAACCGCCCAGGAACGGCCACTGCCCCGTCACCCGACACGGTCCCGTCGATCGACGCGCGGAGCGAGATCTCCATGTCGGTCGACGCGAGTGTGAGCTTCCCCTCTTCAGCGCGAAGAAGGATCCCGCTTAGAACCTGCACCGCTCCACGGCTCGAAAGTCCTCGCGCGACGATGCCGAGGGCAGCCGCGAGGTCGTCCCGCGAGCAGGTCGCGCGAAGCTCGGTCGTCGAGGCTACGCCTGTGTTCATTACTGAATAAAAAAGCTCATAGAAGTAGTAGGAGTGTGAATGATGGGGAAGACGGGGCGATTCTGCGGCACGAGCGGGGAAAACAGCGGTGAAGAAAGCTGTGCGCGCAGATTCACAGGTCCCACAAGAACATTCGGCAGATCAAGCGTTACCCCCATCTTCAGCGCGCCTGCTTGATGCGCGCGGTCAACTCTTGCACCAGGTTGTACACAGAGCGGTCCTCGCTGATCAAGCGGGTGATCTTGGAGTTCGCGTGCATGACGGTTGTATGGTCGCGACCACCGAACTCCCTCCCGATCTTGGGCAGCGATGAGTCCGTGAGCTCGCGGGAGAGATACATCGCAACCTGCCTCGGGTAGGCGACCGACTGGGAGCGGCGTGGGCTCACGAGCTCCTCGAGGGTGACGCCGAAGCGTTCCGAGATCATCTCCTGGATTCGCGAGATCGTCACTTCGGGCGCCGCATCGCCTTGCGGGAAGACGTCCTTCAGCACGTGCTCGGCCAGCTCGACGGTCATCACACGATCAGTGAGCGAGGAGAAGGCAACGACGCGCGTTAACGCACCCTCGAGCTCCCTGATGTTCGAAGACACGCGCCCGGCAATGAATGTGAGGACATCAGGGTCCGTGACAGCGATCCGCTCGGTGTTGACTCTCTTGCGCAGGATGGCGATGCGCGTCTCGAGATCCGGGGGCTGGATGTCCGTGAGCAGGCCCCATTCGAATCGTGAGCGCAAGCGCTCCTCGAGCGTCGCGATCTCGCGCGGCGGCCGGTCGGACGAGATGATGATCTGGGCGCCGCCCTCGTAAAGGGAGTTGAAGGTGTGGAAGAACTCCTCCTGGATCCGCTCCTTCCCCTCGAAGAACTGGATGTCGTCGATCAGGAGGACGTCGTAGTTGCGGTAGCGGCGCTTGAAGCCCTCGATCCGCTTGTCGCGGAGCGAGTCGATGAAGTCGTTCATGAACGTCTCGCTCGTTACGTACCGTCGGGTCAGACGCTTTGAGTGCTGCCGCACGTAGTGGCCGATCGCCTGCAAGAGGTGCGTCTTCCCGAGCCCCGTTCCACCGTAGATGAAGAGCGGGTTGTACGCCTGCGCCGGCGCTTCCGCCACGGCGAGCGCAGCGGCGTGCGCGAAGCGATTCGAGGAGCCGATGATGAAGAGGTCGAATGTGTACTTCGGGTTGAGCTCGACCTCGCCTGAGTCCCGATACGAGAGGTCAGCCTCGCGAACCCGAGTTTCGTTGGGTCTCTGCGGCTCAACGACGGGCGCGCCCACCCGCTCGGCGACGATGAAGGACACGACCAGATCCAGGCCGGAGGCTTCACGCGCAGCCCCGGAGACGAACGCCTGAAAGTGACTCTCGATCCAGTCTCGCGTGAAGTCGTTTGGAACTGCCACCGCGAGCCTTCCGCCTCCGAGCGAACGCGGCTCGGCGTGGGCGAACCACGTGTCGTAGGTCGTCTCGCTGAGCGTCTCCTTCAGCCGGTCGGCGATCACGGCCCAGAGGCTGTCGGCATTCATTTCTGCGGCCTGCGTCACCAGTCCTCGAGTTCTTTGGCGTCCGGAGAGGGTCGAGCATAGCAGTGCCTTCGCCAGCGCTCAATGCACGCTCGGACGTCCTACCTGTGGATGAGAATGGCGCATTTTGCAGGGTTTTTCTGCCTTCCCACACCTCTGTCCACAGGTGTGGAAGACGGCAATAGCGTTCGCTTCGACGGCAACACGCGGGTCGCCTGAGCAGCGATTTCCGCGCCGGCCGCCCGCCGCCGGTTGTGGAAAACCTCGGGGATCAAAGCGTTGTCTATACTCCGCGCTCCGCCCGCAGCAGATTCCTTTCCCGGCCTCTTCAACGTGAAACGCACCTACCAGCCGAACGTCCGCCGCCGCAAGCGGCGACACGGGTTTCGAGCGCGAATGGCGTCGCGCGCGGGCCGCGCGATCCTGAAGCGCCGCCGCGCGAGAGGGCGCAAGCGTCTCTCCGCCTGAGGGCGTGACAACCCGTGCAGCGCCGCCACAGGCTCTCGCGCTCGCGGGACTTCGATGCCGTCTATCGCCGCGGCACGTCCGCGTCGTCCCGGTACCTCGTCCTCCACTGGTTTCCGCGCGAGGAGGAGGGTGAAGGCGAGCCTCGCCTCGGTCTCGCGGTTCCGCGTTCCGTCGGCACGGCCGTCGTGAGGAATCGAATGAAGCGACTTTTGCGCGAGGCCTGGCGCGACCTCCTGTCTGACGTTCCTTCCGGCCACGACTACGTTCTCGTCGCTCGACCGGGTCTCGCTGAGCCGGCGCAGGCGAGAGGGTTGGACTGGCTTGCCTCGGAGGTTTCGGAGGTCCTGGAGAGAGTACGGTCGTGAGATACGCGGGCATCGCACTCGTCCACGTCTGGCGCTGGACGTTTGGGCTGCTCACGCCCGGCGGGACCTGCAAGTACCACCCGAGCTGCTCGCAGTACGCGATCGACGCCTTCCGCGACCTCGGGCTCTTCCGCGGCTCCGTGCTTGCAGCCTGGAGGCTTCTCCGCTGTAACCCGTGGAGCCACGGCGGAGTCGACTACGTGCGCGACCAGACGCTCTTTCCGGAGTTTCGCTCGAAGCGGGCGAAGACGTGATCGTCGCGGGGGTCCTCTCGCCGATCGAGGACCTCCTTACCGAGGTCCTGATCTGGCTGCACGAGACCGGGGGCCTGACCTGGGCGTGGGCGATCGTGGCCTTGACGGTGCTCGTGCGGTTCCTCCTCGTCCCGGTCGCCATCCGGCAGATCCACTCGATGCAGAGCCTCCAGATCCACGCGCCGGAGATGAAGGCGATCCAGCAGCGCCACAAGTCGGATCGCCAGAAGCAGAGCGAGGAGTTGATGAAGTTCTACAAGGAGAACAAGATCAACCCGTACGCCTCGTGTCTCCCGATCGTCTTCCAGATCCCGATCTTCATCGCGCTCTTCTTCGTGCTGCGCGGCTTCGAGGACGAGGTCTACCCGAACTTCGAGCGGACGAGCCTCGAGTGGCTCAACCTCGTCGACATCACCGAGCCGACGAAGGATGGGTGGGGACCCCTCCTGCTCGTCATCTACGTCGTGAGCCAGCTCACGTCGACGTGGTTGATGTCGACGTCGATGCAGAGCGCAGCGCAGCGCTGGATGATCATGGTGCTACCGATCGTCTTCATCCCATTCATCCTCGGGTTCCCATCGGGGCTGATGATCTACTGGCTGACGACGAACCTCTGGACGACGGGCCAGGGAATCGTCACGCGCCGCCTGATGCCAAGGCCGGCGACCCCGCCCAAGCGTTCTAGCCGAACGCCACCGAAGGAGCAGACGGCGACGTCCGAGCTCGAACCCGCGGTCGACGGCGCGCCGGTGCCTGCCGGACCCGTCAGGTCGGGCCCCCCACGCCGAGTCAAGCGCAAGAAGGGCGGAGGACGCAAGCGGTGAGCGACGAAGCGACTGAGGTGCGCGTCGAGGCAACCGGTGAGACCGTTGGCGAGGCGAAGTGGGCTGCACTCCGCGAGCTCGAGCAGATCGTCCCCGGCCTGGACCGTGAGAGTGTCGAGTTCGACGTCGTGGCAGAGGGCGAACGCGGACTGCTCGGTGTCGGATACACCCCCGCCCGCGTCGTCGCGACGGTTCCCGCGACCGCGACCGCGACCGCGCCCTCGACCGAGGGAACGTCGTCGACCGAGGCGCGCGAGTTCGTTCAGCGGATCGCGGCGGCGATCGGCGCGAGCGTGACCGTTACCGCGATCGAGCGCGAGGGAGTCGTCACCGTGACGTGCAGCGGGGCGGATCTCGGGCTCCTTATCGGCAAGCACGGGCAGACGATCGACGCGATCCAGTACCTGGCGAATGCCGTTACCCGCACCGAGGGCGGAGAACACGCGATCGTCGTCGACGCCGCCGGCTATCGCGCGCGACGAACCGCATCGCTCGCGGCGGTTGCTCAGCGCTCCGCCCGTCTTGCGGCGAGCAGTGGCCGTTCTGTGGAGCTCGATCCGATGACTGCGATCGAGCGAAAGATCGTGCACGAGGCGCTGAAGACCGACCTCGAGGTCGAGACGCGGAGCGAGGGCTCTGAGCCGAACCGCTTCGTGGTCGTTGCTCCGAGCCAGGCCGGGTCTCGCTCGTAGGAAAGAGCTATATCTCTCCCCACAACGCCGACGGCGGGTTCCTCGAGCGCTGGCTCGAGGGCGTGCTGTCGACTTCGGGCCTCACGGGGCTATCCACCCTTGAGGAAGCCCGCCGCGTTCTTCTTGAAGACGCGCTCCGCGCCGCTCCACTGCTGAGCCCTGCAGAAGGTCCGATCATTGACGTCGGCTCGGGTGGAGGCTCGCCGGGAATCCCGCTTGCGGTCGCGCTTCCCGAGCGCATGTTCACGCTGCTCGAGGCGGAGCGCCGGAAGTGCGACTTCCTCGACGTGATGACGGCCGAGCTCCCGAACATCGAAGTTGTGTGGGGGCGCGCGGAAGAGCAGCCTATCGACGCATTCGGCGTTGCTCTGGCGAAGGCTCTCGCGAAGCCACCCGTTGCTGCCGAGCTCTGCCTCCCGCTCGTCCGTCCCGGGGGAATCGCCATCCTGTGGGTCGGAGAGACCGCCGAGATGGACTCCGTCGAGCATGTTGCCGGTTGCCTGGCGAGCTCTGTCGAGGAAGGGCCGGAGGGGCTCTTGGTGCTCAGGAAGCTCAGCCCGACGCCGCCCGGCTTTCCGCGAAGGCCGGGGATGGCGAAGAAGCGGCCGCTCGCATGAGACCAGCGGTGCATGAGACCGAGTTGGGGCGGTGGGATCCTCTGAGCCCTTCCGAGGTCGCCGAGCTCTTTGGTGGTTGCGCCGCTCCATGGTGGATCGCGGGCGGCCACGCGATCGACGCATTCGTCGACCAGACCAAGCGGCGTGAGCACGGCGACATCGACATTGGCATCCTCGCTCGGGATCAGGCGGTTCTCCGTTTGCACCTCGCCGACTGGGACCTGCATTGCGCCGATCCGCCAGGATCACTGCGCCCCTGGCGTCCGGGCGAGATCTTGGAGGAGCCTGTCCATGACGTGTGGGCACGGGAGCGACCTGGCCAACCGTGGCGAGTGCAGGTACTGCTCAATCCGGCCGCTGACGGCACGTGGATCTATCGGCGCGACACACGCATCCGCCGAGATCTCTCCGAGCTTGTGTGGTGGTCGGTCGGCATCCCCTACATGTCACCGGAGGTACAGCTGCTCTTCAAGTCGAAAGCCGTGCTGCCGAAGGATGAGAGGGATTTCACGGACAGCCTCCCGCTGCTCTCGCCTTCCCAGCGAGACTGGCTTCGGGAAAAGCTGCAACTGACTCAGCCGACCCACGCGTGGCTGCGTCAGCTCTGACGTAGTGCGTCCGACGGGGTCGTGAGACTGTTGACGTGCCCGCCCGGGTCTACGCAGTGGCGAACCAGAAGGGCGGCGTCGGCAAGACGACGACCGCAGTGAACGTCGGCGCTTGCCTCGCCGAGGCCGGCGAACGCGTGCTGCTCATCGATCTCGACCCGCAGGCGAACGCCACATCCGGGCTGGGGCTGCGAGCGAACGGTGCGTCAACGCACGACTTGCTCGACGGGGTTCCCCTCTCTGCTCTCGCCAAGCCGTCCGGCTTCCCGAACCTCGATGTCGTCATGGCGAAGACCGACCTGGCCGCGGCGTCCGTCGAGCTTTCCACACGCGAGGGCGGCGAGCGGTATCTCGCCGAGGCGCTGGCGGGACGACTCGAGCCGTATTCGTTCGTGTTCTTCGACTGCCCGCCCTCGTTCGGCCCCCTCACCGTCAACGCGCTCGCCGCAGCGACACGCGCCATCGTCCCCGTCCAGGCCGAGTACTACGCCCTCGAGGGCCTCTCGCAGCTTCTCGGGACGATCAACCTCGTGAAGGGGCGACTCAATCCCGAGCTCGCGGTCGCGGGAATCCTGCTGACGATGGCGGACGGGAGGACCCGCCTGGCGGGCGAGGTCGAGGACGAGCTCCGGCGGCACTTCGGCGACCTGGTCTTCACAACCACAGTGCCCCGCTCGGTTCGCCTCGCGGAGGCGCCGAGCCACGGGCTCCCCGCGATCGCCTACGACCGCCGCTCCGCCGGCGCGCAGGCCTACTGGAAGGTGGCGATGGAGCTTGTCGAGCGTTCCTAAAGAGCGCCGCGGCCTCGGTCGCGGCCTCGAGGTACTCCTGGGCGAGGGTGGCCAGCCGGAGCTGCTGCACCTTCCCGTGGAAACCATCCATCCGAATCCCCGCCAGCCGCGGCGGCGGTTCGAGCCAGAAGCGGCGGCCGGTCTCGCGGCATCGATCCGCCTCCAGGGTCTGCTCCAACCCATCGTCGTTCGCCGTCGCTCGGAGGGCGGATTCGAGCTGATCGCCGGCGAACGCCGCTGGCGAGCCGCGCGAGCCGCGGGAATGCCGACGCTTCCAGCCCTCGTCAGAGATGTGGAGGACGGCGACTCGCTCCTGCTCGGGCTTGTCGAGAACGTCGCGCGTGAGCAGCTCTCAGCGGTGGAGGAGGCCCGTGCGTACGCGTCGCTCGTCGACGAGTTCGAGCTTTCACTCGGAGATGTCGCCGAGCGCGTGGGTCGCTCGAAGTCAGCCGTCTCGAACCGCCTGCGACTCCTCGACTTGCCGGAGGAGGTGCTCTGGATGCTCGCGCGGGGCGACCTGAGCGAGGGACACGCGCGAGCGGTGCTCTCGCTTCCCGACGACGAGGCGCGCCGGCGACTAGCGCGCCGGGTCGTCAAGGAGGGCCTTACGGTCCGAAGCGCCGAGCGAGCGGCCCAGGAAGGCGGCGCGAAGCGCCGCCCCCGTCGCACGAGCACGATTGACCCCGCTCTTGCCGAGCGCGCCAAAGCGGCGGCCGAGCGGCTCACCGGTTTTCCGGCGACGGTGACGAGCGGCGTGCTCCAGCTGAGATTCGGTGACGACACAGGCCTTGCGGAGCTCGTCGAAGTCCTCGAAGCGGCGGCTCCGTAGCCCTCCGTTCAATGAGCTGCGGCGGCCCCCGTTTCGCGGCCGGAGGCCGGCTGAGCCGGCCGGGAGGCCAAGAGCCACTTAGCCGTGCACAGACAAGAAGGAGGGGGCTCGTGGGGGGGGCCC
>JBBDMN010000263.1:0-2047 GCA_040878305.1 Gaiellaceae bacterium | reverse complement strand
CTCGTCGTCAAGCAGCAACGGGAGTCCAAGCACAAGGTGCGCGCGTACTCGCGCTGCAACAAGTGCGGCCGCCCGCGTGCGGTCTACCGCAAGTTCGGGGTGTGCAGGATCTGCCTGCGCGAGCTCGCACATCAGGGCGCGATTCCGGGCATGACGAAGTCGAGCTGGTAGGAGGAACGAGACATGCTCACCGACCCGATTGCCGACATGCTCACTCGCATCCGCAACGCCAATCGCGCGCTACACGCCACTGCGTCGATGCCTACCTCTCGGATGAAGGAGGAGATCGCGCGCATTCTCAAGGACGAGGGCTACATCGCGGACTTCAGCGTCGTCCCGGGCGAGCCGGTGGCCTCGCTCGTGATCGAGCTCAAGTTCGCCCGCGACCGGCGGCGCGTGATCACCGATCTCAAGCGCGTCTCCAAGCCCGGACGGCGTGTCTACGCGGGCAAAGACCGGCTGCCGCGCGTGTTGGGCGGCCTCGGCACCGCCATCATGTCCACCTCGACCGGGGTGATCACCCACCGCGAGGCCGCCGAGCGCGGCGTCGGCGGCGAAGTGATCGCCTTCGTCTGGTAGCGATGTCGCGGATCGGCCGGAAACCCATCGAGCTCCCCTCCGGCGTGCTGGTTGCGATCTCGCCTGGGCGCGTACAGGTGAACGGCCCCCTCGGCGAGCTGACCCAAACGGTGCCCGCGCGGATGCAGGTCGAGAAGACCGACGCCGAGATTGTCGTCACCCGCCCGACGGAGCGCGGCCAGGATAGGGCGCTGCACGGCCTGACGCGGACGCTGATCGCGAACATGGTCGAGGGCGTGACGAAGGGCTTCGAGAAGCACCTCGAGATCCAGGGAGTGGGTTACCGCGCACAGCTCAAGGGAGACGAGATCGAGCTCGCGGTCGGCTTCTCCCACCCGGTCACGATCAAGCCGCGGGACGGCATCTCCTTCGAAGTCCCGGTCCCGACGCAGATCGTCGTCAAGGGCATCGACAAGCAGATGGTCGGTCAAACAGCCGCCGAGATTCGCAAGGTCCGGCCACCCGAGCCGTACAAGGGCAAGGGCATCCGCTACCGCGACGAGCAGGTTCGCCGGAAGGTCGGGAAGCGCGCATGAGACGTTGTGATGCAGCTTCGGCCCGCGGGCTCCTCGGCGAGGAGTCCGCGTGACGGTTCTCACCAAGCGCGACGCGCGCGCCCGCCGTCACCGCCGCGTCCGCGGCAAGGTCTCAGGTACCGCGGAGCGCCCGCGCCTCGTGGTCTTCCGCTCGAATCGCGGGATCTTCGCGCAGCTCGTCGACGACGAGAGCGGGCGCACGCTCGCCTCTTCGGGCTGGACGTCGCTCGGCTCTGCCAAGCGGTCGAAGACCTCTGCCAAGGGGTCGAAGACCGAGCAGGCGACCGAGGTCGGCAAGGCCCTCGGCCAGGCGGCGAAGAAGGCCGGGGTCGAGCGTTGCGTGTTCGACCGCGGCGGCTACCTTTTCCACGGACGCGTGAAGGCCCTCGCCGAGGGTGCACGCGAGGAAGGACTCCAGTTTTGAGCACCAGGGAAGTCGCTGACGCACGCGAGCTGAAGGAGCGAGTGATCGAGATCAACCGCGTCGCCAAGGTGGTCAAGGGCGGCAGGCGGTTCTCGTTCACAGCCCTCGTCGTCATCGGCGACGAGGTCGACCGCGTGGGACTTGGCTACGGCAAGGCTCGTGAGGTTCCGCTCGCCATCTCGAAGGCGGTCGAGGACGCCAGGAAGAACCTCTTCACCGTCCCCAAGCACGGCCAGACGATCACGCACGAGATCGTCGGTCAGTTCGACGCGGCGCGGGTGGTCCTGCGCCCCGCGAGCGAAGGAACCGGCGTCATCGCCGGAGGTGGCGTCCGCGCGGTGCTCGAGCTTGCCGGGATCCGCGATGTGCTTGCAAAAAGCCTCGGTACGACCACGCCGATCAACATGACTCGTGCGACCGTCGAGGGTCTCCGCCGGCTCGTCCGGCCGGAGGACGTCGCGCAGCTTCGCGGCAAGACGATCGCCCAGGTGTTGCCCGTTCCCCGCGC
>JBBDMN010000262.1:0-2050 GCA_040878305.1 Gaiellaceae bacterium | reverse complement strand
CAGCGTCGTCCGAGCCGACAACCGGGGCGAGTGTCGCGACCTTCTCTCCCTCGCGTAGGCGCATGACGATCACACCTTGCGTCGAGCGGCCGGCGCGTCGGATGCCGTCGACCGGAATTTTGATGACCGTGCCGCCGTCGGAGATCAGCATCACTTGGTAGCCGTCGTGGACGATGCGCGCGCCCGCAAGACGTCCCTTTCGTTCGGCGAGCTGCACGGTCTTCACACCCATCGTGCCGCGACCCTTCACCGGGTAGTCGCCAACCCGAGTCCGCTTTCCGTAGCCGTTCTCGGTGACGACGAGCAGGTCGGCGTCGTCCGCGGCGATGTCCACCTCGATCACCTCGTCGTCGCCTCGAAGCTTCATGCCCGCGACTCCGGAGGTGTCGCGACCCATCGACCGTACCTGTGTGCCGTGGAAACGAACAGCCTTTCCGAGCCGTGAGACCATGAGAATGTCGTCCGCCTCGTTCACCAGTCGGACGCCGATCAGCTGATCTCCTTCGCGAAGCTTGATCGCGATGATCCCGTCAGCTTTCAACGGGGTGTTGTACGACGCGAACTCCGTGCGCTTGACCATGCCCTTTCGCGTCGCGAACACGAGGTACTTCGCCTCTTCGAAGCTCCGGGTCGCGATCACGGCCTGGACGTCCTCGTCCTGGCGGAACGGGAGGAGGTTCACGATCGCGCGGCCCTTCGACTGCCGCGAGCCGAGCGGAAGCTCGTGGACCTTGAGGCGGTAGACCTTGCCGACGGTCGTGAAGAACAGGATGTAGTCGTGCGTCGAGGCGACGAACAGGTGCTCGATGTAGTCCTCGTCCTTGAGATCCATCCCCATCACCCCGATGCCACCCCGGCGCTGCTCACGGTACGTCGTGACCGGCAGCCGCTTGATGTAGCCGGACTTGGTGATCGCGATGACCATGTCCTCCTCGGCGATCATGTCCTCGAGCTCGAGATCGGTCTCGCCCGCAACGATCTCCGTGCGGCGCTCGTCCGACTTGCCGTAGATCTCCTTGAGCTCGAGCAGCTCTTCGCGGACGACACCGTCAATGCGTGCCGGGTCGCCGAGAAGCGCTCGGAGCTCCGAGATTCGCTCTTGCAGGTCGGCGAACTCGTCCTCGACCCTCTTGCGCTCGAGTCCCGTCAGCGCGCGCAGGCGGAGATCGAGGATCGCCTGCGCCTGGATCTCGGAGAGCGCGAAGCGCTCCTGGAGTGCCGTGCGCGCACCTTCCGTGTCGTCAGCACCCCGGATCAAGGCGATGACCTCGTCGAGATTGTCGAGAGCGATGAGGTACCCCTCGAGGATGTGAGCGCGGTCGACCGCCTTTCGCAGCTCGTACTTCGAGCGGCGGATGACGACCTCGCGCTGGTAGTCGAGGTAGTGCTGGACGAGCTCGAGGAGCGACAGGGTGCGCGGGACCCCGTCGACGAGCGCTACGGCGTTGTAGCCGAAGGTCGCCTGCAAAGACGTGTGCTTGAAGAGCTTGTTCAGGACGACCTGAGGAATGGCCTCGCGCTTCAGGTCGATCTGGATCCTCATCCCCGTACGGTCAGAGTGGTCCTTCACGTCCGAGATCTCGCCCAGCACCTTGTCGCTCACGAGATCGGCGATCTTCTTGATGACACCGGTGTCGCCACCCTTCTTCACGCCGTAGGGCAGCTCGGAGACGATGATCGCGGTCCTTCCGCCCCGGAGCTCCTCGATGTGCGCCCGCGCGCGCATGACGATTCGGCCGCGACCCGTTCTGTAGGCGTCCCGTATGCCCGACCGCCCGACGACGATGGCGCCGGTCGGAAAGTCGGGTCCTCTGACGTGCGCCATCAAGTCCTCGACGTTCGACTCCGGCTTGTCGATCAGCTGCACGATCGCGTCCGCGACCTCCCCGAGCATGTGCGGAGGCATGTTCGTCGCCATTCCGACTGCGATACCAGCCGACCCGTTGACGAGCAGGTTCGGGAATCGGGAAGGAAGGACGGACGGCTCCCGACGCGACTCGTCATAGTTCGGGGCGAAATCGACGGTGTCCATGTCGATGTCGCGGAGCAT
>JBBDMN010000261.1:0-2061 GCA_040878305.1 Gaiellaceae bacterium | reverse complement strand
CCGGGGCCTTCAGCGGGACTCCCGCGTCCATCAGGGCGAGCGTCGATCCGCAGACAGAGCCCATCGACGAGGAGCCGTTCGACTCCAGCGTCTCCGAGACGACGCGGATCGTGTACGGGAACTCCTCGATCGAAGGAATCGAGGCCTCGAGCGCCCGCTGCGCGAGCGCGCCGTGGCCGATGTCCCGTCGCTTCGGGCCGCGCATGAAGCCCGTCTCCCCGACCGAGTAGGGCGGGAAGTTGTAGTGGTGCATGTAGCGGCGCTGCTGCTCGCGGGAGAGGTCGTCGATCTTCTGCCCCTCCTTCATGGTGCCGAGCGTCAACAGCGTCATGATCTGCGTCTGCCCGCGGGTGAAGAGCGCCGACCCGTGCGTACGTGGGCTCACTCTCACGTCACATTCGATGGGGCGGATCTCCTCCGCGGAGCGTCCGTCGGGACGCCGCTTGTCGATGGCGATCTTCTTGCGGACGAGATCCTTGTAGACGGCCTCGGACGCGCGCTTGATGTACTGGCGCGTCGTCGAGTCCTTCATCGCCGGCTCGCCCTCGGGAGGAGCCGGGCCGACCGGGAACGGCAGCTCGATCCCCTCCATGATCCGCTCGAAGAGCAGGTCGCGCTTGGCTGACCGGAGCTCCTTCGAGTCCTGCTCGGCGTCCGTGAGCTCCCGCAGGTCGGCGAGGAACTGGTCGGAAACCGGCCCCTCGACCGCGGCTAGGCGCGACTTCTCGAGGATCGAGGCGAAGCTCGCCCGGATCTGTGTCGCCCGGACGATGTCCTCCTCTGTCGATTTCATCGAGAACTCCGGAGAGATCTCGGTGACGATCTCGTCGATTACGGCAGTCGCCTCGCGGAGCCCCCGCTCGGCGATCGCGCTGCGAATCGCGGCGCCGTGCGTCTCCTCCAGCTCGGCGGTCAAGTCGACGTCGACCCACTTCGGCTTGCCGACCTGCTCGCGAAGGTCAACGAGCGCGTCGCAGATCTTGCGGATCTCGGTGTGCGCAAGCTCGAAGGCCTCGAGAATCGTCTCTTCCGGCACCTGGTCGGCGCCGGCCTCGACCATCGTCAGCGCCTCGCGGGTGCCGACGACGATCAGGTCGAGGTCCGACTCTTCCAGCGCCTCGAGCGACGGGTTCAGCACGAGCTCGCCGTCGATCTGCCCGACACGGACGGCCCCGATCGGACCGAGGAACGGCAGTGGCGAGACCATCAACGCCGCCGAGGCGCCGTTGATGCAGAGGACGTCGTGCGGCGTGATGAGGTCTGCCGACAGAGTGGTGCAGACGAGGTGCACCTCGTTGCGGAAGCCTTTCGGCCAGAGCGGCCTGATGGGACGGTCGATCATGCGGGCCGTGAGCGTCGCACGCTCGGTCGCGCGGCCCTCGCGCTTGAAGAAGCCGCCCGGGATCTTCCCGGCGGCGTACATCCGCTCCTCGACGTCGACCGTGAGCGGGAAGAAGTCCGCGTCAGGCCGTGCGTCCGGCCGTCCTACGGCCGTTGCGAGGATCATCGTGTCGCCGGAGCGGACGACGACTGCGCCGTCGGCCTGCTTGGCGAGCTTGCCTGTCTCGAAGACGATCTCCTGACCGCCTATGTCAACGGACACCGTGGCGATTCGCCCGGTAACTGTGCTCATGTGAGGTATCCCTTCACCTTTCCTTCGTGTACGGAAGGTGGAGGTTTGAGTCAGCCCCGGGAGGATCGGGACTCGCTCAAACTTCCACCTTCCCTCAACGCGGCCCTTATCTTCTGAGGCCGAGCTCCTTGATTAGGGCGCGGTAGCCCTCGATGTCTTTGCGCTGCAGGTAATCGAGAAAGCGGCGGCGGCGACCGACGAGCTTCAGGAGCCCTCGTCGGGAGTAGTGATCCTTCGGGTGGGTGCGCAGATGCTCTGTCAGATCGTTGACCCTCCGCGTGAGGAGGGCGATCTGCACCTGCGGCGACCCGGTGTCGGCGGGGCCCGAGCCGTGCTTCTCGATGACTTCCAGCTTCACTTCCTTGGTGAGGCTCATGGAGCTCCTCTCATAGACGACTCCGCAATCCCCGCCCCGCGTGAAGGAAGTA
>JBBDMN010000260.1:0-2072 GCA_040878305.1 Gaiellaceae bacterium | reverse complement strand
ATATCTTCCCGATATGGACGCTCCCTCCGTCCTTGGCCTGCTCGGTTTTCGCCGGCCAGAGGGCACCGTCGTCACCGGAGAGACCACTCGTGACTGCGCTGCCGACGCTCTACGAGCGGATGTTCTTCATCCGCCGCTTCGAGGAGTCGCTCCTCGACCTCTTCTCACAGGGGAAGCTCGTCGGCACGACGCACACGTACATCGGGCAGGAGGCGAACGCCGTCGGGATCATCGACCACCTCGAGCCCGCGCGCGACGTCGTCTTCTCGAATCACCGCTGTCATGGGCACTACCTCGCGTTCACCGACGACGCGTTCGGCCTGCTCTGCGAGGTGATGGGAAAGGCGTCCGGCGTCTGCGGCGGCAAGGGCGGCAGTCAGCACCTCTGCAAGGGGAACTTCTACTCGAATGGCGTTCTCGGCAGCATCGTGCCGGTCGCGACCGGAATCGCCCTCGCGGAGAAGAAGAAGGGCACCGGAGCCGTCTCCACGGTCTTCCTCGGCGACGGCACGCTCGGAGAGGGCGTGACCTACGAGTCGCTCAACCTGGCCTCGCTCTGGAAGCTCCCCGTCCTCTTCGTCGTCGAGAACAACCACTACGCGCAGTCGACACCTGTCGAGCTGGAGCTCGCGGGCTCGATCCCGGCGCGAGCGGCGGCGTTCGGGGTGGAGACGGCCGAGCTCGCAACGACTGACGTCGAGGAGGTGCACGAAGCGGCTGGGCGTGCCGTCGCGCGTATCCGGGAGACGGGAGAGCCGTTCTTCCTCGTGCTCGACACCTATCGCTTCAGCCCGCACTCGAAGGGCGACGACAACCGCGACCCCGCGGAGATCGAGAATCGGCGCGAACGGGATCCATTGACCGTCGCCGGCAAACGGCTCGGAGACGCCGAGCGCCGCGAGATAGAGGAAGCCTGCGAGCGCCGCGTAACGGAGACGATCGAAGCCGCCGAGGAAGCAGCCGCGGCGACGCCGGAGGCGGCGTGAGCGCTCCCGCTCAGAAGCGCTGCGTCCAGGTGCTGAACGCCGCGTTGCACGAGGTCTTCGCCGAGCGCGACGACGTCTACCTGCTCGGCGAGGACATCCTCGACCCCTACGGCGGCGCCTTCAAGGTGACCCAGGGCCTGAGCGACGGCTACCCCGACCGCGTGCTGACGACCCCGATCTCCGAGGCATCGCTCTTCGGCGTCGCGGCCGGGATGGCGCTCCGGGGCCAGCGCCCGATCCTGGAGATCATGTTCGGCGACTTCATCGCGCTCGGCTTCGACCAGATCGTCAACGGGATCGCGAAGTTCCGGGAGATGTACGACGACCAGGTGACCGTTCCGCTCGTCGTCCGCACGCCGATGGGCGGCCGCCGCGGATACGGGCCGACGCACAGCCAGTCGCTCGAGAAGCTGCTGCTCGGAGTGCCGAACATCGTGGTGGTCGCAGCGAGCGAGTGCCACGACCTGCGCGGGCTCCTGGTCGACGCCGTCGAGGACGACAGACCCGTGTTCCTGATCGAGAACAAGCTCATGTACGGGCGGCCGAATCGCCGGCCGGAGGACGGCCACATCGGCGAGCTCGCCATACGGGAGACCGGCCCGCCGTATCCCGCGCTCACGTTCTCGGGAACCGACTTCACCGAGGGGACGGCCACGATCGTCACCTACGGCGGCATGGTTCCGGTCGTGCTCGAAGCGGTGACCGAGCTGATCCTCGAGCACGAGATCTTCTGCGAGGTGGTGGCGCTCTCGCAGCTCCTGCCAATGGAGCTCGATCCCGTGCTCGAGTCGGTCGCGCGCACCGGCGCCCTCGTCACGGCCGAGGAGGGCACGCTGACCGGCGGGTTCGGCGCCGAGATCGCGGCGCGCGTCCAGGAGTCAGCCTGGAGCGATCTCCGCGGGCCGGTGCAGCGGGTCGCCGCGCGGGACGGGATCATCCCGTCGGCCCGCCTGCTCGAGGACGCCATGCTCCCGAGCGCGCATGACGTCGTCGAGGCGATCGTCGCTCTAGAGGGCGTGAGACAGTAAGGCCGTGCTCGAGATCGTCCTGACGCGCGAGGACGCGAACACCGAGCTCGCGCTCCTC
>JBBDMN010000259.1:0-2080 GCA_040878305.1 Gaiellaceae bacterium | reverse complement strand
CGCTGCTACGAGACGCCGAAGGGGCCCGCCGTCTTCCGGCTCGAGGACCACATGCAACGCCTCCACGACTCGGCTCGGCTCCTGTCCATGGAGATCCCCTACTCGGCTCACGAGCTGTGCGAGGCGACGTGCGAGCTGGTGCGCACGAACGGGCTTGCGTCCTGTTACATCCGGCCCATCGCGTTCTACGGCTACGGGGAGCTCAGCGTCTCCCCGGCCGGGAACCCGGTGGAGTCGGCGATCATGAGCTGGCCCTGGGGCGAGTACCTCGGGGAGGGAAGCCAGGAAAACGGGATCACGGCCAAGATCTCCTCCTGGAAGCGGGTCGGCCCGAACGTGATCCCGCATGCGGCGAAGGCGACCGGGATCTACCTCAACTCGACGCTGGCCACGATGGAGGCCCGCCGCGGCGGCTACGAGGAGGCGATCCTGCTCACCGACGAGGGCACTGTCGCCGACGGTCCGGGCGAGAACATCTTCGTCGTCAAGGACGGCCTCATCCGGACGCCGCCGCTCTCGACCTCGATCCTGCCCGGCATCACCCGCGACTCGGTGATCGCGATCGCGCAGGAGCTTGGCTACGCCGTCGAGGAGACGAGCCTCATCCGGACCGACCTCTATCTCGCGGACGAGGTGTTCATGACCGGCACCGCCGCCGAGGTGACGCCGGTGCGCGCCGTCGACGACGTCGAGATCGGCGTCGGCCCCGTCACCCGCGAGCTCCAGAGAACCTATCTCGCGGCGGTCACCGGACTCGACGGGCGCTGGGGCGGGTGGCTGCACCATGTCGCGTGAGGGGCGTGGTGACTGCTCGATCGGGCCACCCCGCGAGGTGGCCCGATCGTTTCGGAAGACTTGAAGGACTGATCAGCCAAGACGGGCAACCACTTGAGCAGGATCACGGAGGAAGCGCTCGGAGTTCTCAGATTTCTGCGGCGGCAGCGCCACGGCTCCGTTGAGCGCCCAGCCGCAGGCCGCGACTCTCCGCCTCGCTCTCGTACCTGCGTGCCTGCCTTGCGCGCAAAACTTCAAGTTCTGTAGCATTGAAACTTCAAAAGCAAAAGTGGGGGGTGCCCAATCAGCAGCCACGACCAGATCCAGGCGGCAAACGAGCGCTACACCTCTGCGTTCACGAAGGGCGAGCTGCCGATGCCGCCCGCGCGGCGCTTCGCCGTGGTGACGTGCATGGACGCACGTCTCGATCCGGCCAAGTTCCTCGGGCTCGAGGAGGGCGACGCCCATGTGATCCGAAACGCGGGCGGGGTCGTCAGCGACGACGCGCTTCGCTCGCTCGTCATCTCGCACTGGCTGCTCGGCACGCAGGAGGCGTTCGTGATCGCCCACACCGACTGCGGCATGCTCACCTTCACGAACGAGCAGCTGCGTCAGACGCTCGCCGACCAGGCCGGAGCGGACGCGAGCGGGATCGACTTCCTGCCGTTCCCCGACCCTGACGAGCGGGTGCGGGAGAGCGTCCGGCGGATCCGCGAGTCGCCTCTCTTGCCCGACTCGTTCACGGCCGGCGGCTTCGTCTACGACGTCCGCTCCGGCCGACTGCGCGAGATCGCCGTACCCAGCTGAGCCGGCTCGCGCACCTAACCCACCCTCGCCGACCCGAGCGCGTGGCTGGTTTCGGCTGGTCCTTGCACCACGACCTACCGGCAGCCCAGCGCAGCCGCCTTCGTCGAGGAGGCTCGCCGCTCCTCCGCCGAGTTCCCTTTGCCGGTCACGCGTGTGCGTTCGATTACTCGATCTGGATCTCCGGCGCTACCACGAGCGCCTCGTAGCCGAGACGGCCGACGGCGGTCACGGGGCCTGCGTGAGCGTCTCCAGGAGATCGAAGAAGCCCGGGAAGCTCACCGCCACCGCTCCGGAGCCGCCGATCTCCACGCCCTCCCTCGAGACGAGGGCGGCAACGGCGGCGACCATGGCCATCCGGTGGTCGCCGCGGCTCTCCATCGCACCTCCGGGGAGGCGCCCCGCAAGGCCGTGGACGCGGAAGCCGTCGGGCATCGCCTCGATCTCGGCTCCGAGCGCGCGCAGGCCCTCGACGACCGCCTCGATCCGGTCGCTCTCCTTC
>JBBDMN010000258.1:6909-11490 GCA_040878305.1 Gaiellaceae bacterium | reverse complement strand
CCGTCGACACGGAGGACTGCCTCGACCGAGTCTTCGGTGCCCTTGTACGGGCGGATCAAGCCGAGGGCGAGGGCGGTGTGCCCGTCGTCAGCGCGTACGATCTCGGAGCGAAAGACGGGGTGAGGGATCACGCGCACCCGCTCGGCCGGCACACCGAACTCGACCAGCGATGCGCGACCGCGCTCGGAGTGCACGACGATGCGCTCGCAGCGGGCAAACAGCGTCTTCCACATCGCCGTCTTCGCCGCCGTCCGCCGCGGGATGATGTCGTGCGCGGTGAGGACGATCGGCGCTCGGGAGCGGAAGAGCCAGCGGTCCGCCTCTGGCGCGCCGAGCCACTGCATGTGCAGGACGTCGGGCTCGAGCGCCGCGAGCCGGAGCATCCCGAACGGGTGCTCGACCGCCTTCACCGCCAAGCGGATCTTCGACGTCTTCATCCGCGAGGAGACTGGATAGAACCACTCCCGTGCGCTGTATCCGTCCGGGGCGGCTACGGCCCCGAACCGAAACCGTGAAGTCACGAGCTCCACATCCGCGCCCGCGTGGGCGAGGGCGGCTGCGAGCGAGCGGTCGTAGGGCGGGGTGTATGCGGGCGGATCGGCGAGCACGACGCGCATCCCGCGGAACAGTAAACCCGCTCGTCGGCAGAATCAGCGCGTGACGTTCGAGGAGGCCCGCGCGCAGTTTCCCGTGCTCGACACCATCGCGTACCTGCAGGCCGGCAGCGCTGGCCCGCTGGCTCGGGCGACGACGGACGCGATGCGGATGGAAGAGGAGCGGAACCTCGCCGAAGGGCGGGCCGGCGGCGAGTACATCGAACGGATCCTCGCGCTGCGCGCCGAGCTCCGTGCACGGCTCTCCGAGCTGGTCGGCGGTGAGCCCGAGCAGGTCGCATTGACGGCGTCGACGACCGACGGCTGCAACATCGTCCTCGCAGGGCTCGGCCTCGCGTCCGAGGACGAGGTCATCACGACGACCGACGAGCACTTCGGGCTGCTCGGCCCCTTGCATGCTTCGGGGGCTCGCGTCACCGTAGTCGACCCCGACCCGGAAGCGATCGTCGCCGCGATCACCCCGAAGACGCGACTGCTGGCCGTCTCGCACGCGCTCTGGACGACCGGACAGCTGCTCCCGGTACGCGAGCTTCGCGAGCGGACGGGCGTGCCGATCCTTGTCGACGGCGCACAGTCCGTAGGAGCGATTCCCGTGGACGGACAAGGTCTCGACTTTCTGACGATCTCAGGTCAGAAGTGGCTCTGCGGCCCCGAGTCGACAGGCGCGCTCGTCGTCGCCGACCCGGAGCGGCTTCGAGTCACCCGGCCCAGCTACTTCTCGCAGCGGAGCTACGAGCCTGACGGCACCTTCGAGCCGTCGCCCGGAGCACGGCGGTTCGAGCCGAACTGGGTCCCGTCGGCGTTGATGTCCGGCCTCTGTGCCGCCATTGAGCTCGTGCCGGACTGGAGCTTCGAGCGCGCGCGGAGCACGGCAGAGCGCTGCCGCGAGCTCCTTCTCGAGGCGGGACAGGACGTCGTCTCGCCCAACGAGCGCGCAACGATCGTCTCCTGGAGGCCTGAGGGCGAGGAGCCTGAAGTGCTCGTCGCCCGGCTTGCCGGTGCGGGGGTCATAGTCCGTGAAGTTCCGAAGACGGGTCTCCTCCGCGCTTCCGTCGGCTGGTGGACGAGCAATGACGACCTTGATCGGCTCGTCGCCGCGCTGTAGTTGAGCGTCCGTAGCCGCGATAGGCTCGCACCATGTGCTTCGACGCAGACTCGACGCCGCCGGTCGCGCCGATCTCGGGAGCGGCTGTCTCGCACGACGAGCTCCTGCTCGAGGCAGCGGACGGCAACCGCTTCGCCGCGTTTGCGGCGACACCAGATGACCCGAAGGACGCCGGCATCGTCGTCCTCCCGGACGTACGCGGCCTGTACCGCTTCTACGAGGAGCTCGCGCTGCGCTTCGCCGAGCGCGGCTACCCCGCGATCGCGATCGACTACTTCGGGAGAACGGCGGGCTCAGTAAAGCGAGACGACGACTTCGAATACATGCCGCACGTCGACGAGACGACCCAGGCCGGGATCCAGAGCGATGTCGCCGCAGCGGTCGCGTACCTGGCATCATCGTCCGCGGTCTTCACCGTGGGCTTCTGCTTCGGGGGACGAAACTCGTGGCTTGCGGCTGCCTCCAGCCACGGACTCGCCGGTGCGATCGGCTTCTACGGCCGGCCGGGTGTCGGCCGGGACGGCTCATCGGGGCCAACCCAGCGTGCGGGGGAGATCGCGGCTCCGATCCTCGCGCTCATGGGCGGTGACGACCCGGGAATCCCCCAGGAGGACATCGACGACTGGGACCAGGCGCTCGACGCCGCGGGTGTCGAGCACGAAGTGGTCGTCTACCCGGGTGCTCCCCACAGCTTCTTTGATCGCAAGTACGAGCAGTTCGCCGCCGAGTCCGAGGACGCGTGGAACCGCGCCCTCGCCTTCATCGATCGCTATTCGTAGTACCCGGCGCAAGACCGGAGTCCGCTCGCGCGGATTCCGGTCGCGCGAAGTCCCTGAAGGCCTCCGTTTCGCGGCCGCGGCGCTCTTTCACATCCGAGGCACCACGAACAGCCTAGGGAACGCTACGCCGCGTCGGCTGCGGTGCGCAGCCCGAGCTCGCCCGCGATCGGCTGCATCGCCGCGACGACGTTGGCGATGTGCTCGTCGAGCTCGAGGTCGAGGAGCTCGGCGCCCGCGTAGACCTCGTCCCGATGGACGCCTGCTGCGAACGACGGCTGCTTGAGCTTCTTCTTGACTGATTTCGGCTCGAGGCCGTCGAGACCCGTCGGCCGCACGAGACCGCAGGCGTGGACGAACCCCGAGAGCTCGTCGCATGCGAACAGCACCTTCTTCAGCTGGGTATCGCGCGGCATCTCGAGGTGCTCGGCGTGCGACAGCACCGCCTGGATCACCTCGTCCGGGTAGCCCTCCTCGCGAAGGATCAGCGCGCCGTCCTGCGGATGCTTATCGAGGGTGGGGTGGATCTCATAGTCGAAGTCGTGAAGGAGCGCGACGGAGCTCCACAGCTCCTCGTCCTCGCCGTAGAGCCGCGCGTACGAGCTCACCGACGCCTCGACGGCGCGCGCGTGTCGCAGGAGCGCCTCGCTCTTCGTGTACCGCGTGAGCGTTTCCCAGGCTTGGTCGCGGGTCGGCCGCATGGGGGAGTACGATAGCCGCCGCCGTTGGCTCCCCAGCACCCGCAGCCGGCAGTGGCTCCTCACGGCGCCTGGTCCTCGCCTTTCACGGCCGAGATGGTCGCGCGCGCGGGAACACGGCTCGGTTCCCCGTGGCTCACCGGCGGGACGACATGGTGGCTCGAAGGTCGGCCGGCCGAGAACGGGCGAGTCGTGCTGATGAGTGCCGATACGGGCGCGGAGCCCGTCGACGTCACACCCGCGGGCTTCAACGTGCGCACGATGGTCCACGAGTACGGGGGCGGTGCGTACTGCGTCCACGATGGCACGGTCTTCTGCTCCAGCTTCGAAGATCAGCGTCTCTACCGCCTCGAACCCGAATCCGAGCCCGTTCCGATCACTCCTGCGGTCGCGGGGACCACGCACCGGTACGCCGACGGACGCGTCACTCCCGACGGGAGCCTCTGGATTGGAGTCCGTGAGCGCCACGAGGAGAGTGGCCGACCCGAAGAGGTCGTGAACGACCTTGTGGCGATCCCCGTCGACGGCTCTTCCGAGCCCACGATGATCGCCGGCGGACGCGACTTCTACTCGAATCCCCGCATCTCGCCCGACGGCAGCCGGCTCTGCTTCCTCGCGTGGAACCTTCCCTGGATGCCGTGGGACGGCTGCGAGCTCTTCGTGGCCGACCTGGCGCCTGACGGCACGCTTGGCGCGGTCACCCACGTCGCCGGACGTGACGGCGAGGAGTCGATCTGGCAGCCCGAGTGGAGCCCTGCCGGCGACCTCGTGTTCGTGAGCGACCGGAGCGGCTGGTGGAACCTCGAACGCGCGCGCGACGGCGAGCGAACCGTCCTCCATGCGGCCGAAGCCGAGTTCGGCTATCCGGCCTGGGTCTTCGGCGCGTGCTCGTTCTCCTTCCTCGGGGACGGCAGGATCGTGTGCGCCTACGAGAGTGAGGGACGGACGTTCTTTGCGATCCTCGATCCTGAAACCGGCGAGCTCCGGGATCTCGACCTCTCGTACGACGCGTGGGGCGGGCCGTTCGTGGTGACGGAAGGTTTGACGGTCGTCATCATCGCCGGGTCCGCGACGATGCCGAGCCAGGTCGTGCGTCTCGATATCTCGACCGGGGCCGTGGAAGTGCTGAGGACGAGCGCGCAAGTACGTATGGACACAGGCTTATTCTCGGTGCCGCGTGCGATCGAGTTTCCGACCGAGCGAGGCCTGACGGCACACGCCCTCGTCTACCCGCCGACGAATCCCGACTACGTCGCGCCGGAGGGCGAGCAGCCTCCGCTGCTCGTGATGAGCCACGGCGGGCCGACCGGCAGCGCGTCCCCGCTCTTCCACCTGGAGACGCAGTACTGGACGAGCCGCGGCTTCGCGGTCGTCGATGTGAACTACGG
>JBBDMN010000258.1:4800-6809 GCA_040878305.1 Gaiellaceae bacterium | reverse complement strand
ACACGCACAAGTTCGAGCTCCAGTACGAGCACACGCTCGTGGGCCCGTACCCGGAGGCTGCCGAGCTCTACCGGGCGCGGAGCCCGATCAACTTCGTGGAGCAGATCTCGACGCCGATGCTCGTCCTGCAGGGCGCCGACGACGAGATCGTCCCGCCGTCGCATGCGGAGCAGATCGTCGCTGCGCTACGGGAGCGGAAGATCCCGCACGCCTACCTCCTCTTCGAGGGCGAGGGACACGGCTTCAGGAAGGGGGACAACATCGTCACGTCCCTCGAGGCCGAGCTGTCGTTCTACGCTCAGATCCTCGGGTTCGAGCTCGGCGATCCTCTTCCGAAGCTCGAGATCGAGAACCTCTCCGGGTGATGGGGGCCTCGCCGACACTCGCGAGTACGATTCCCCGCGCGATGCAGTCCTTCGTCATCGAAGGAGGCCGTCCGCTCCGCGGCAGCGTCCGGGCCGCGGGCAACAAGAACGCGGCGCTTCCGATCCTCGCGGCGAGCCTGCTCGCCTCGGACGAGGTGCGCCTCTCGAACGTTCCGCGCATCCGGGACGTCGAGACGATGGTCGAGCTTCTGGCCGATCTCGGCGCCGACGTCGAGTGGGCCGGGCCGAACGAGGTGCGTGTCGACTCGAGCAGCGTGGAGAAGACCGATCTCGACGCTGAGCTTGCACGCGAGATTCGCGCTTCGTTCCTGCTCGCCGGACCGCTGCTCGCGCGCTTCGGTCGGGTGACGGTTCCTCCGCCGGGGGGCGACGTGATCGGTCGCCGTCGCCTCGACACGCACGTTCACGCGTTCACGGCACTCGGAGCAGAGGTCGCGATCGACGGCGTCTACGACCTCTCGACGAAAGGGCTCAAGGGGACCCGGCTGTATCTCGACGAAGCCTCGGTCATGGCGACTGGGAACGCGATCATGGCGGCTGTCCTCGCGGACGGTGAGACGGTGCTCGGAAACGCTGCCTGTGAGCCGCACATCCAGGACCTGTGCCGCTTCCTCGTCTCACTCGGCGCGCGCATCGACGGAATCGGCTCGAACGTCCTGCACATCCAGGGGGTGAGCGAGCTCGGCGGTGGCGACTTCCGGGTCAGCTCCGATCATATCGAGGTCGCGAGCTTTGTCGGCCTCGCGGCGGCGACGGGTGGCGAGGTCGTCGTCGAGGACGTCGAGCCGGACGACCTGATCTCGATCATCCCCGCGTTCCGCAAGCTCGGGATCGAGATCGAGGTCTCCAGTTCGAGCGTGTGTGTCCCCGCAGGCCAGGACTTGCATATCGAGGACGACCTCGGCGGGCAGATCCCCAAGATCGACAGCGGGATCTGGCCCGCGTTCCCGGCGGATCTAACCTCGATCGCGGTCACGGTCGCGACGCAAGCGCGGGGAACGATCCTCATCTTCGAGAAGATGTTCGAGAGTCGGCTCTTCTTCGTCGACAAGCTGGTCTCCATGGGCGCGCGGATCATCCTCTGCGACCCGCACCGCGTGGTCGTGACGGGTCCGGCAAAGCTGTACGGGGAGCGGCTCGAGAGCCCCGACATCCGCGCGGGGATGGCGATGGTCATCGCCGCCCTGTGCGCCGAAGGCCGCTCGACAATCGGGAACATCGGCCAGATCGACCGCGGCTACGAGCGGATCGACGAGCGGCTGCGCGCACTCGGCGCGGCGATCGAGCGGGCGGACCTGTGAAGCAGCAAGGGGCAGCACGGATCGCGCTCGGCCGCGAGGGGGAGAGCAGCATCGCCACCGGCGTCGCCGTCCTCGACCACCTCCTGCTCGCGCTGGCCGAGGCCGGAGGATTCCAGCTTCGCCTCGAGATCGCCCCGGATGAGCCCGAGCAGGAGGTGGACACTGCAGGTGTCACGCTCGGCGAAGCTTTGCTACCGCTGCTCACCGCCGATGCTGCGCGCAGGCGGGGAGTCGGGATCCTTCCGGCCGACGAAGCGCTCGCGATGGTCGTGGTCGAGGTGTCCGAGCGGCCGCTCGTCGCCTCGAACGCCGATCTGACATC
>JBBDMN010000258.1:323-4700 GCA_040878305.1 Gaiellaceae bacterium | reverse complement strand
CGTAGATGGCCGAGAAGGAAGTCATCCGGACCGACCGGGCCCCCGGTCCTTTCCAGGGCGCGCCCTACAACCAGGCGATCGGCGTGGGCGATCTCGTTTTCGTCGCCGGCCAGCTCGGGATCGTCCTCGAGACCGGAGAGCTCGCCGGCGAGACGGTAGAGGAGCAGACGGAGCAGATCATGCGGAATCTCTCCGCGATCCTGGAAGCCGCCGGAAGCGGGCTCGACAACCTCGTCAAGACGACCGTCTTTCTCATCGATCTCGCGGACTTCGCCGGGATGAACGAGGTCTATGCGCGCCATGTCGGCGACCGGCCTCCCGCGCGCTCGACGATCGGGATCTCGCAGCTTCCAAGCGGAGCACGCGTCGAGATCGAGGCCGTCGCGCACATCTGAGCTGCCCGGAACCGGCGTTGCGCAATGCTCGGTCCGTCCGCAAGTGACGGGTCCGAACGCCAAGTTACAAGTTGTAACTTGGCCGACCTCGAGCGCTCCTTTCGCCGTACGTGCCGCGGTTTCGAGTTTCGCGCGGGCGGGGCGGGAGAAAGTAACAAGTTGTAACTTGGCGCTCTTATCGGCCAAGTCCCAAATGGGGAAGTAGAACAGGGGCAGAATGAGGTCATGCGGGCCGAAGAGGTCATCGCCACCCACGGAAACACCGATTTCGACGCGTTCGCGGCGATGCTCGCCGCGCGGCGCCTCTATCCCGGCGCCGTCGTCGCTGTGGGCGCGCTCAATCGCAACGTGCGCGACTTCTTCCGCCTGCACGCGGACGAGCTCGAAAGGGTCGTCGAGATCTCGCGCCTCGAGCTCGACGCGATTCGGCGCCTGATCGTCATCGAGACGACGCACGCCTCACGCCTTGGCGACCTCGAGTCGGTCGCCCTCGACCCGCAGGTCGAGAAGGTGCTCTTCGACCACCACTCGGACGCGGCTCTTCCCGAGTGGATCGACCCGGAGGCAGCCGTGCTGTCCGAGGACGGCGCCCTCACGACGACCCTGGTCGGAATCCTCGCCGAGCGCGAGCTCCTACCGACGCCGCTCGAAGCGACGACTTTCGCGCTCGGCATCCACGAGGACACAGGGTCGCTCACCTACCCGAAGAGCACGCAGCGGGACGTCGACGCGCTCGCGTGGTGCCTTCGCCACGGCGCCCGCCAGGATCTTGTCTCCGCGTACCTACACACACCGCTCGCGGCCGGCGAGCGCGATCTCCTGCACGCCCTGACGGATGCGCTCGAGCCGCTCGATTCGGGTGGGGAGGAGCTCCTCCTCGCGGCGCTGCGCTGGCCCGAGTACGTCGAGGGCATCTCGAATCTCGCGAACAAGATCGTCGACCTAACCGGCACGAAAGCGCTCGTCGTCCTCGTCGAGATGGACGAGAGGGTGTTCGCGGTCACGCGCAGCCGTAGCGGCCGAGTCGATGCTTCTGTCCTCGCGGCCGCGCTCGGTGGAGGCGGCCACGCCCAGGCTGCCTCGGCGATCTTCCGCGGCGAGCTCGACGACGCTCGCGCCCGTGTGCTTGCGGAGCTGGAGCGGGCACAACGCGAGCCTCGCCGCGCGCGCGACGTGATGTCCACACCCGCGCGCTCGATTGGGCCAAACGAGAGCGTGGGAGGGGCGATGACGCTCTGCCAGCGACACGGTCAGAGCGGGGTCTTCGTAGTCGACAATGGCCACCTCGTCGGCGCCGTGAGCCGCGAGGATCTCGACAAGGCCACCGGGCACGGGCTCGCGCATGCGCCGGTGCGGGGGATTATGAGCGGGCGCGCTGTCACCGCCTCGGAGGACACCACGCTTCCCGAGTTGCAGGTGCTCGTGACGAACGCCGACGACGGGCGCGTCGCCGTTCTCCGCGGAGACGAGCTCGTGGGAGTGGTCGCGCGGGCAGATCTCCTCCGGGCTCTCGAGGGCATCGTGCCCGAGCCGGAAGAGCACCCTGACAGCCTCGCGTCGGAGCTCGGTAGCGTCGAGCGGCTGCAGCCGCTCTTCGAGGCCGTCGGGGCGCTTGGCGACCGTGCTGAGGGTGTCTATCTCGTGGGCGGGACCGTGCGCGACATCTTGCACGGGGAGGAGAGCTTTGATGTAGACATCGCCGTCGAGGGCGATGCGATCGAGTTCGGACGCGCGCTCGCCGCCTCGCTCGACGGCCGCGTCACGCCGCACGAGAAGTTCGGAACGGCCGTCGTGCAATACGGGGATGGCGGGCGGGTGGACGTCGTGACGACACGCACCGAGCTCTACGACGCGCCGGGAGCGCTGCCGACCGTCGAGCGGGCGGGGCTCCGCGAAGACCTCTTCCGGCGCGACTTCACGATCAACGCGATGGCCGCCTCGCTGAAGCCGGCCGACTTCGGCCGCCTCGTCGATCCCTTCGGAGGCCGCGCCGATCTCGGCGCCCGCGTGCTCCGTGTGCTCCACAACCTCTCGTTCATCGACGACCCCACCCGGATCTTCCGCGGGATCCGCTACGAAGCTCGATATGGACTGAAGCTCGAGGAGCACTCTGCCCGGCTCGCACGAGGCTGCATCGAGATGGGCCTTGTGGGCGATCTTTCGTCGGCGCGCTTGCGGGACGAGCTCGTCGCACTTCTCGACGATCCCGGTGCGGTCGGCGGGCTCGTCCGGCTCGGCGAGCTCGGTGCCGACCACGCGATCCATCCGCGTCTGCGGGCGGACGCCGAGGCGGCGGCTCTTTTCGAGCGGGCGCTCGCGCTGCGGGACGAGCTGGGTACCGCGGTTCCCTCCTGGCGAGTCGGCCTGGCGGTGCTCGGGCGTGACCTGACGTCCGAGGAGGCGTACGACTGGCTCGACCGCCTGAAGGTGCGGCGCCGCGACGTCGACCGGATCGCGGGCGCGGTCACAGTCGCTCCGCGGATCATCGAGCGTCTCCGTGCCGAGCCGCTCGAGCCGGCGCAGGTCGTCGCGCTCGCCGACGCTTTTGCCCCCGATGCACCTCTCCTCGCGCTCGCCCACGAGGACCGGCCGGAGCTCCGTGAGTACTTCACCCATCTTCGGGAGGTCCGGCTCGAGATCGGCGGCGCGGACCTCGCCGCTCTCGGGCTCTCCGAGTCGCCGCGCGTAGGCGAGGTTCTGGCGGAGCTGCGGCGGCGGAAGCTGAACGGTGAGATCGACGGGCGTGAGTCCGAGCTGGAGGCCGCGCGGGAGCTGCTCGCGGTTCCAACGGAAGCGTGAGCATCGCCGCACCCCATGAGATTGCGGAGCGTTACAGGCGGATCCGCGATGAGGTCGGCGAGCACGTGACCGTCGTCGTCGCGACGAAGTACGTGTCCGTCGAGGAGATGGCCGTTCTGGCCGAGGCAGGGGTAGAGATCGTGGGGGAGAACCGCGCCCAGGATCTCGAGCAGAAGCATGCCGCTTACGGCGACGCCTTCCGCTGGCATTTCATCGGCCACCTGCAGTCGAACAAGGTCAAGGTCGTGAGCCGCCTCTGCGAGCTCGTCCATTCGCTCTCGACCGAGTCCGCCGCCACGCGACTCACGATTCCCGCCCTGCTCGAGGTCGATCTCGCCGGTGAGGAGACCAAAACCGGTGTCGAGCCGGAGGAGATCGCGGGATTCGTCGCGCGCTATCCGTCGATTCGCGGACTGATGACGATGCCGCCGCTCGCGTCCGACCCCGAGAGCTCGCGTCCGCATTTCCGCCGCCTTCGAGAGCTGGCGGCGGAGCATGGTCTTCCAGAGCTCAGCATGGGGACGTCGCAGGACTACCGGGTGGCGGCAGACGAGGGAGCAACGCTGGTGCGGGTGGGCGAGGTCCTGTTCCGCAGCGGTTGAGGCGCATTAGAATCGCCGCGGCATGGCTTTCTCCGACCTCTGGAGCCGCACGCTCGTCTACTTCGGCATCGCCGAGGACGAGGAGTGGGACGACGAGGGCCTCGTCACGAACGAGCAGGTCGAGGACAACTACCGGCGCCGCGACCGGCAGAACGTCCGCCGGCTCCCGAACGCGCCGGAGGCCGACGACTGGGCGGCGGAAGAGGCGGCCTCGTCCCGCTCGCGCCGTCAGTCGAGCTCGACCCGGCTTCGGAGCGTCGAACCGCAATCGCCCGCCAAGGTGCATCTCGTCGTCCCGCGGAGCTTCAACGACGCGCAGCAGATCGCAGACCGCTTCAAGTCGCAGATCCCGGTGATCCTCAACCTGCAGAGCGCCGACACCGAGCTCTCGAAGCGACTGATCGACTTCGCCAGCGGTCTCACCTACGCCCTGGACGGCAGCATGCAACGTGTCGCAGACAAGGTCTTCCTCCTCACGCCGCGAGACGTGGAGCTCTCGGCCGAGGAGCGCGCCCGCGCGCTCGAGCGCGGCGGCTTCTACAACCAGGCCTGAGCGTGGGGGGGGGGGGGGGGGGGGGGGG
>JBBDMN010000258.1:0-313 GCA_040878305.1 Gaiellaceae bacterium | reverse complement strand
CCCCCCACGAGCCCCTCCTTCATCGCAGCGCACGGCATTGATCGTGCTTGGCCTCCCGGGCGGCACAGCCGCCCTCCGGCCACGAGTCGCGCCTCGTGAACATGCCTCTTGCGCGTAGGAAACAGGTGCTCCGGCCGGAAAAGTACCCTGATGGGCGCTCTCGCCTCGATCGGCGTGCTCTTGGACACCGCCTCGTCGGTGCAGAGCTTCGTGGGCGTCTTCGTATGGATCTACGTCCTGCTCATCTTCGTGTGGGTCCTCATGTCGTGGATCCGGATCCCGTACTCCAGCACGACCGCAGCTGTGCAACAGT
>JBBDMN010000257.1:9409-11499 GCA_040878305.1 Gaiellaceae bacterium | reverse complement strand
AGCACGGCAACCCTTCGCGCTAGCGGCGTCATCGGCCGCGAGGATGAGCCGCGACTCAGGCAGAGAGCTACGCCGGCGCAACGCGGCGGACGCCGACGAGGCGGCTGCCGTACCTCGTGCGCGCGAGGCGGACGACCTCGACGTCTTTCCCGGAGTACGGCGCGTGCACCATGCGTCCACCACCGAGATACAGACCGACGTGCCCCAGCCCGGAGAAAAAGAGCACGTCTCCTGTCTCCATCCGTTCCCGCGACACCCGGCGACCCACGCCGTAGAGGGCGTATGAGTTGTGGGGAAGATCCAGTCCGACCCGCCCGTACGCCCAGCGGATGAGCCCCGAGCAGTCGAACCCGCTCGCGGGCGATTCCCCACCCCAACGATACGGAGTGCCGGCCACGCGGAGCGCGAGCGTGGCCGCTCGCACGGGAGTGCTTATGAACCGTGGCGCGTTCCTCGGAGCGCGCGGTTCGGGGTGCTGCACGGGCTCGGAGCGGGCCGCACTGGCTTCGTCAGGCGCCGCAGCGCTTCCTAACCCAACGAGCGATACGACCATCGCGACGGCTACAAGGGCGGCGCCGAGAGCGAATGCGGGAACGAGTCTGCGGAGAGAGAAAGACATCGGAAAAGGAGAACGACGGTCCGGGCGCGAAGAGAAAGGATTACGCGCGGGCCTGGCCTGTTCGTAAGGGCGGGATGCTAGCCGGATTCGAGTCAGCCCGCCCGTCAGGCGGTTCGAACCGCGAGGACGTCCACGAGCTCACGCAGCACTGCGGTGTCGTCGGGAAGCTGCTCGAGGCGCTCTCGCGCCCGCCCCGCCGCGTCGTCCGCGAGATGCCTCGCCCCTTCCGCTCCGAGGCGCGCGGCGAAGCCGTCCTCGTCCAGAAGGTCATCGACGACCTGGAACAGGAGTCCCAACTCGTCTCCGAACGCTCGCCACGGCGCCTGGTCCGCGTCCAGGACTCCGGCCGCGCGCACGCCGAGCCCGATAGCGGCGGAGAAGAGGCTCCCGGTCTTCAAGCGCCCGACTTCGGCGAGATCGGCGTCGTCGCTTGTGATGTCTCGGTGCTGACCTCCTATCATCCTGAGCGTCGCCTCGACCAGCTCGCGAGCGATCGACTGATCGTCGTAGGTGAGAGCCAGGCGGAGCGCCTCGGCGAGCAGAGCGTCGCCCGCGAGGAGGGCCACCCCTTCTCCGAAAGCGACGTGGGCGCTTGGACGGCCTCGGCGCTCAATGTCGTCGTCGAGCGCGGGTAGGTCGTCATGGACGAGCGAGAAGGTGTGCACGAGCTCGACTGCCGCCGCCGCCGGCAGCGCGCCCTCGACCTCGCCTCCGGCGGCCTCGGCGACGGCGAGACACAGAACCGGCCGGATCCGCTTACCTCCGGACTCGAGCGCATAGCGGACAGCTTCCTCGAGACGGCCGAGCTCGGGTGCCAGGTGAAGCGCGCGGAGATACGCCTCGACGGCGTCGCGAAGCTCGTCAGCCGTTCGCATCCGCCAGCGTCCGTGCGCGCGTGAGCTCCGCCTCGATCTCACGGGCCAGCTCCGCGAGCTCGGCGATGAGGTCGACGGCGGCCTCCCCTTCGATGTCGTCCGCCTGGGCCAGCTGCTCGAGTGCCTCGCGCCGCTCGTTCAGGCGCGCGAGGAGCTCTTCGGCGCGGCTGAGCGCTTCCTCAACACTGCTCACGCTGCCGCCTCCTCGCGTGCGATACGACCGAGGATCCCGTTGACGAGCCGCGCAGCGTCCTCCGACGCGTACCGCTTGGCCAGTACGACTGCCTCGTTGATCGCGACCTCTGGCGGCACGCTCCCCTCCTCCAGCTCGTATACGCCGATGCGCAGGACGTTGCGCTCGAGCGTACCCAGCCGATCGGCGGGCCAGTCATCGGAGGTGGCCGTGATGCGCTCGTCGATCACCGCGGCGCGCTCGGCAACCGCTTGGGCCAGCGAGGTCGCGAACTCGTCGGGCTCTCCCTCATACAGCGAAGCGAGCGGCTGCCCGGTCAGATCCCATTGATAGAGGAGGAACAGAGCCTGCCGGCGGCCTGTACGACGTCCCGCCGGAGGGCTCACGCACGCCCCTGGCCGGC
>JBBDMN010000257.1:0-9309 GCA_040878305.1 Gaiellaceae bacterium | reverse complement strand
GCGGGAGTCAACGGTTGAAAACAACGGGTCTCATTTCGTCGAGAGGGAGGGCAGTCGGCCCGCCAGGTCGGCGAGGGTCGAGGTCGAGTAATCGCCGCTTCGGAGCTCGGGTGAGCCGAGCACGTCGAGCGCGAGCTCGCGCGTCGTCGGGATGCCCTCGACCTCGAGATCGGTCAAGGCGCGGACGGCACGGCCGAGCGCGAAGGCGCGCGTCGCGTCCCACACGATCACCTTGGCGACCAGCGAGTCGTAGTACGGCGGGATCTCGCTTCCCTCCCGTATCGCCGTGTCCACGCGGATGCCCGCACCGAGTGGCGGGCGAAACCTCGTCAAGGTCCCGGGAGCAGGCACGAAGCCGCGTCCAGGGTCTTCGGCGTTGATCCGGACTTCGATCGCGTGCCCGTTCCGTGGTGCCCTCCCCGTGAGCGCCAGTCGCTCTCCGGCAGCGATCCGCACCTGCTCCCGGACGATGTCGATCCCCGTCACGAGCTCCGTGACCGGATGCTCGACCTGGAGCCGGCAGTTGACCTCGATGAAGTTGAAGGTGCCGTCGGGACCGAGCAAAAACTCGAACGTCCCCGCATTCCGGTACCCGATCGCTGCGCACGCACCCTCGACGGCGCTCTCCATCTCGTCTCGGGCAGTAGGGTCGAGCGCCGGCGAGGGCGATTCCTCGATCAGCTTCTGGTGACGTCGCTGGATCGAGCACTCCCGCTCTCCGAGCGTCAGGATGCCGCCCTCCTCATCGCAGAGCACCTGGATCTCCACGTGGCGGGCGGGCGTGAGCGCCTTCTCGAGGTAGAGGGAACCGTTGGAGAAGGCCCCGTCGGCCTCGGCGCTGGCCGAGGCGTAGGCGCTTTCGAGCTCCTCCTCGGCGTGGACGAGCCGCATCCCCTTGCCGCCGCCGCCCGCGGCCGCCTTGAGAAGAACCGGGAAGCCGATCTCGTGCGCCGCGCGACGCAGGTCCTCGAGGCTTCCGGAACCGTCCGTTCCCGGGACGAGCGGAACTCCGGCCGCGCGCATCTCCTCCTTCGCGCGCACCTTGTCCCCCATCCTCTCCATGACATCCGCCGGAGGCCCGACAAAGACGAGATTGGACTCCTCGCAGGCGCGCACGAACGCCGGGTTCTCCGCGAGGAAGCCGTAGCCCGGATGCACTGCGTCGCACCCGGTCGTCTCGGCCGCGGCGACCACGTTCGGAATCCGGAGGTAGCTCTCCGCAGCGGCAGGCGGCCCGATGCAGACGGCGCGGTCGGCGAGCTCGACGTGCAGGGCATCCCGGTCGGCGGTCGAGTAGACGGCGATGGCCTCGATCCCGAGCTCGTGTAGAGCGCGGATCACGCGCACGGCAATCTCACCCCGGTTGGCGATGAGGACGCGGGAGAACATTCAGCTAGGCGCAAGTACGGAATCCGCTAGCGCGGATTCCGTACGCGCAAGAATCCCTGAAGGCGTCCACTTCGCGGCCGCAGTGTCTGTGGTTTTCACATCAAGCCTCTAGAGGGTCGGAGGCGCGAGCACGGGCTCGATCTCGAACAGGAGCTGCCCGTACTCGACCGGTTGCGCGTTCTCGACGTGGATTGACGCGACCTTGCCCGCAACCTCCGCCTTCAGCTCGTTGAAGAGCTTCATCGCCTCGAGGACGCAGAGCGTCTGACCCGGCATGACCGTATCGCCGATGTCTACGAACGCGGGTGCGCCGGGATTCGGCGCACGATAGAAGACACCCACCATCGGGGACTCGACGCGGACGGCACCGTCTTCGGGGGGCGGCTCTGCGAGGAGAGAGGTCTCGCCGCCTTCCGTTGTCGGAAGCGCGAACCCGGTTTGCGCCGGCGCGGGCTCGTCGGCGCGCCGGACGGACACGCGCATGCCCTCGTCCTCGATCTCGATCTCGCCGACCCCGCTCTCCTGGACGATCTTGACGAGCTCGCGGATCCGCTCCGCTCGCTCCGCATCCTCGTCCTCGGCGATGAGAACTGCATCGCGGGTATGGCGGCCCCGGATCATGCGTAGGAGCTCTTCAGCGTCTGCTCCGAACATGGCGATCAGGACGAGCTCCTCCTCGCTCGCGGCGAGGCCGTCGGCGCTCTCACGCACGTCCTCCGTGGTCGGGGGATCGTCGTCGAGCGCGGCCTTCGGCGCGAGGAGCTCCACGGCGCGTTCGACGGTCGCGTCGACCGGCTCGGGGGTCACGCCGTAGCCACCTTGGACGAGGGCGCGGAACTCATCGATCACGGTTCCATACCGCCGTGCCTCGAGCACGTGCAGGAGCGCCTGCGAGGCGAGGATCTGGCCGATGGGCGCCGCAAGCGGGGGCCAACCGGCCTCGGCGCGGACGCGCCCGACCTCCTCCAGCACCTCGAGCAGGCGGTCGGCGGCCGCATGGGCACGAAGATGAACCTCGAGCGCGGCGACGAGACCCGCGGGGAGGTCGTACTCGGCCGCCCGAACGGCGATGCGGGGAGAAACCGGAGCGATGGGCTCGTCTCCGATGAACTCGTCGATGACGTCTGAGGCGTCCCACAGCTTCTCGGCGTCGATTCCCGTCGCATGGCCGAGCCCATCGAGCGACTCGGAGAGCGACTCCCCCGACACCCGGTGCAACGCGAGCGCGAGCGGATACACGGCCGTCGCGACGAGATCCGCGCCGGCCTCGACCGCCGCGATCGCGGAAGCGAGCCCGACTCCGGCGGCCCCTTGCACGTAGAAGCCGACGGGAAGCTCGCTCGCTTCGCGGATCCGGCCCACGAGCTCTTGGGCGCGATGGGGGACGAGGGCGCCGGTCGGGTCGTTGACGATCACGCGGGTGGCGCCGAGCCCGGGAAGCTTGCGCGCCTGCTCGACGAGGGTGTCCGTCTCGCCGGTTCGGCCGGGGCTGTAGACGAGGCCTGCGTGGAAGGCGCCACCGACGCTCGTTATCGCCGCTCCAGCCTCGCGCAGGTTCGAGACGTCGTTCAGCGGGTCGTGCAGGCGGAAAACCTCGATGCCGTTCTCGGCGGCGCAGGAGACGAAGTCGCCCACGATGTCCCCGCTGACCGGTCTCGACCCGACGAGGAAGCGGCCGCGGAGCGCGATACCGAGCGGCGTCGAGACGCGCGCCTTGATCCCGCGGATCCGTTCCCACGGGCTCTCGACCCGTCGCCGGACAGTCGCGTCGAAAACACCGCCGCCCGAGATCTCGAGGCAAGCGAACCCGGCGCCGTCGAGGATCTCCGCCACGCGGAGCACCTCGGCCGTGGGCAGGCGCCCCGCCAGTGGCTCCTGTGAAAGCAGCCGAATCGTCGTATCGACCAGCTTCGGCACGACCTTGGACCTTATCGGCCAGCCGCCGAAGCGGGGCAAGCGCCTACTGCGTCAGGCGCGGCTGATGTAGCGGCCTTCGCGGGGATCGACCTTGATCCGCTCGCCCCGGTCGACGAAGAGCGGGACCTGGACGACCGCCCCTGTCTCTAGCGTCGCGGGCTTCGAGACGTTCGTAACCGTGTCGCCGCGAACCGCGGGCTCGGTCTCCGTGACTGTGAGCTCGACCGAGGCTGGCAGTTGGAGCCCCGCCGGCTTCCCGTCGACCGCGAGCATCTGTACGGAGCTCGAGGGGGCGAGGTAGGCGAGCTCGTCGGCCACCTCTGCGTGGGGAAGCCCGAACTGCTCGAACGTCTGCTCGTCCATGAAGTGGGCCTCGGAGCCGTCGTCGTACATGAACTGGACGCTCTTCACCTCGGTATGCACGCGCGCGAACTTCTCGCCGGCACGGAAGGTCCTATCCACGACGGCACCGCTCTCGAGAGCCTTCATCTTCGTCCGGACGAACGCGCCTCCCTTGCCGGGCTTCACGTGCTGGAACTCGACTATCCGCCAGACAGCCCCTTCGAGCTCGACGTGCATCCCATTTCTGAACTGGTTCGTGGAGACGGTCTCGGCCATCGCGCGGCATTGTAGGGACGGGACAACGCTCGGTCCCGGGCGAGGCAAGCCTCGCTCCTACGGGACCGTGATCAGCTCCTTCGAGAACCGCGTCAGCCGCTCGCAGCCGTCGCCCGTCACGAGAACGAGGTCTTCTATGCGGACGCCCCCTTCTCCGGAGAGGTAGATACCCGGCTCGACGGAGACGACGTTCCCAGGCTCGAGGACGTCCGTCGACTCGGGACGCAAGGTGGGTGCCTCGTGGATCTGGAGTCCGACACCGTGGCCGAGTCCGTGCCCGAATTCCTCGCCGAGTCCCTTAGCTTCGATGATCGCTCGCGCCGCGGAGTCCGCCTCCCGACCGTGTGCGCCCGGGCCGACTGCGGCGAGACCGGCAACCTGAGCCTCGAGGCAGAGGGCGTAGATCTCGGCAAGCCGCTCCGGGATGTCGCCGACTGCGAACGTGCGCGTGCAGTCGGAGCAGTAGCCGTCGACGACGCAGCCCGCGTCGACGATGACGAGGACGCCCTCCCCGATGACCCCGTCGCCGGGCTCGGCATGCGGCGACGTCGCTGTCTCCCCCGCGGCCACCACGGTCGGAAAAGAGACACCCTCCGCCCGGGCCTCGCGGAAGCTCCGCTCGACCCACCAGACAAGCTCGCGCTCGGTGCGTCCGCTGAAGCGCTCCTTCGAAAGCGCGCCGAAGATCTCGTCGGAGAGGGCGCCGGCACGCCGCATGATCTCGATCTCGTCGTCGTCTTTCACCGCCCGCAACGACTCGACAACTCCCGACGAAGGGACCGCGTCGACCCCTGCATCAACGAGCGCTCGATAGCCCGAGAAAGGAAGGTGCGCCTCCTCGAAAGCGATTCGCCGGCCCGCGAGCAGCTCTCCGATCGCGGGGAGCAGTCCCCGCGCGGTCTCCACGAAGGTCACACCCTCGACCTCTCGCCCGCGCGCCGCGTACCGGAAGTCCGTGTACAGCGTCGCGCTCGCATTCGGCTCTACGAGCAACGCCGCGTTCGAGCTCTCCAGACCCGTGAGATAGCGCACGTTGGCCTGGCCGCCGAGGACGTACGGTGGTCCCGCGACGAGAAGCGGCTCCTCGAGCAGGGCCGCCAGTCGCTTAATTCGGCTCACGCGCATCCCTCGCCGGCACCGGCTACAGCCCGCCAGGGCCGGGCTCCGCCGGCGCCTGACGTCGCTCGAGGAACGCGCGTTTCACGATCTCGACTGGACGAGGAACTCGAGCGCCTCGCGGTAGCCGTCCGGCCCCTTGCCGACGATCCTCGCCTCGACGACGCCCTCGAGCACGGAGAAGCGCCGCCATTCCTCTCGCTCGTCGATGTTCGACAGGTGGACCTCGACGACCGGAACCGTGAAGAGCTCGACCGCGTCACGGATCGCCCACGAGTAGTGGGCCCAGGCGCCCGGATTGATGATCACGCCGTCCGCCCAGTCGAACGCTTCGTGGCACCAGTCGATGAGCTCTCCCTCGTGGTTCGTCTGGCGGGCCCGCACCGTGCACTGGAGCTCGGATGCCCATTCGTAGATCTTGGTCTCGAGCTCGGAGAGCCCGATCCCGCCGTACAGCGCAGGATCGCGGCGCCCGACCACATCCAGGTTGACGCCGTTCAGGACGACGATTCGCACCGCGGGACCCTACGCGATCAACCCGTCGAGGGCCCTTCTCACCGTCGCGTCGTCGAGCTCGACCCCCACGCGAGGTTTTCCCGGCGCGTCGAGCAGAACGAGACGTGCCCGTCCGTCTTCGGACTTCTTGTCTCTCGTGAGCGCCGCCCACGCCGCATCGCGATCGACGCCCCGCACGGGCTCGGGATGGAGAATCTCCTCGACGGTTCGCGCCTCCGTGTCCAGCTCCGAGAGCCGAAGCGCGGCGAGAAGCCCAAGCGCGACCGCCTTCCCATGCGGGAGCGTGAACCCGGACGCAGCCTCGAGCGCATGCGCGAAGGTGTGCCCGAGGTTGAGCTGAGCCCGGTCGCCGCGGTCCTGTGGGTCGCGGAGGCAAACGGCCGCCTTGAAGGCGGCGCAACGGCGCACCTGCTCTTCTCGGTCTAGCTCCCACAGCGGCTCGCCCACGAGAAGCCCGGTCTTGACGACCTCCGCGAGGCCGTTTTCGAGCTCCTCCGCCGGAAGCGTCTCGAGGAGCCCCGGATCGACGATGACGCGGGCGGGCCAGTGGAAAGCACCCACGAGGTTCTTTCCCTCCGGGATGTCGACGGCCGTCTTGCCGCCAATCGCCGCATCGACCTGAGCGACGAGCGTAGTCGGAACCGGCACCCACGCGATCCCGCGAAGGTATGTGGCCGCGGCGAAGCCGGCGAGATCGATCGTCGAGCCACCGCCGAGCGCGATGAGCGTTCCTCCGCGCTCGAGCCGGAATGCGGACCAGAGGCGCTCGGCCTCGGCGAGCGTCTTCGCGCTCTCGCCGGCCGGAACGACATGCGACGCGGTAAGTCGTTCGCCGAGCGCTGCGCGAACGCGGTCGCCGTGGAGTGGCTCGACTCCGGCGTCGATCACGAGCTCCACCGCATTAGTGCCTGGGATCAGCCGTTCCAGGCCGTCGGCGGCACCCTGCCAGACGTGGACTCCGGCGGCCGCATGCACCGCGCCGTCGAGGTCGCGCGCGTGGCCGTCGGCGACCGCCTCGTACAGCGGTGTGCGCTCGGCGAAGAGCTCCCAGAACTCCTCCGGGTCGCGCGCGAGCGGCCGGACGCCCGAGGACACGCGTTTCCACGCCTCCTCCGGCGTCGTCTCCAGGAGAATCGTGAAGGCGTGCTCCGCGAGGGCGATTCGCGTGGCCTCCGCCCCGAGTGCCCCACCCCCGAGCTCGACGATTGCCGGCATACGACGGGTGAGCGCCTCCACCGCCGTGCGCTCCTCGAGCTCGCGGAAAGCGTCCTTGCCACGGTCGGCGAAGAGCTCGGCGATCGTTGTTCCGGCTCGCTCCTCGACGACGGCATCGACGGAGACGAACGGGCGGCCGAGAAGCTCTGCGAGCGCCGGCCCCAAGGTCGACTTCCCAGCGCCCATGAACCCGACGAGCGCCAGGTGGCAGTCGAGAGCGTTCAGCGCTCGCGTGGCCAGCGGATCCGCTCCAGGTACGCGCGGTGAGCTTCGACGAAGTCGGAAAGCGCGTCGCCGCCGAACTTCTCACGCGCGGCGCAGGCGAGCTCCCAGGCGACCGCGGCCTCCGCCACGACCGCGAGCGCCTCGACGGCCTGTACGTCGCTTCGCTCGACGAGCGCCTCGCCGGGTTCCCCGGTCTCGAGATCGACGGAGCGAAGCGGGCGCATGAGAGTGGGCAATGGCTTCATCGCCGCACGAACGACGACGGGCTCCCCGTTCGTGACGCCGCCTTCGAGCCCGCCCGCCCGGTTTGTCTCCCGCCGGAGGTTGGGGCCGATCTCGTCGTGAGCCTCGGATCCGCGCCGCTGCGCGAGAGCGAAGCCATCCCCGATCTCGACGCCCTTGACCGCCTGGATCCCCGTGAGGGCTGCCGCGAGCCGCGCATCGAGCCGATTGCTCTTCTCGGCATATGAGCCGAGCCCGGGTGGAACGCCTTCGGCCGCGACCTCGACGATCCCGCCGAGCGTGTCCCGGTCGCCGCGGGCTGCTTCGGTCGCGCGCTTCCAGCCTTCTTCCGTCGCCTCGCCGCCGATCTCGAGGGCACGGCCGGTGACTGTGACACCGATCTCGCGCAGCAACGCCTTGGCGACTGCGCCTGCCGCCACGTGCACGGCGGTCTGGCGCGCGCTCGCTCGTTCGAGAGCGTTCCGCGCGTCGTCGTGGCCGTACTTGAGCGAGCCTGCGAGATCCGCGTGGCCGGGGCGGGGAAGCGTGACCGGAGTCGTGCCTTTCCCACTCGGCTCGCCCTCGGGCGGCCAGGGACTCATCCCCCACGCCCAGCTCTCGTGGTCGCGGTTGCGGATGACGAGGGCGAGCGGCGTTCCGAGGGTGGCGCCGTGCCGCAGCCCGGCCAGCACCTCGACCTCGTCGTGCTCGAGCTTCTGCCTCGGACTGCGTCCGTAGCCCTCTTGGCGTCTACGCAGGTCGTCGTCGATCGCGCCGCGATCGAGCCGTAGCCCTGCCGGGAGCCCGGTCACGATCGCGACGAGCGCCGGTCCGTGCGACTCTCCTGCCGTTCGGAGCTCGAGGGCCACGTCGCAAGCGTAGACCCCCAAGTAACAGACTGTTACGTGGCCGCGACTGCTGCCCGCATGACGTCGACCGGCGGAGCGATACCGGTCCAGAGCTCGAAAGAGGCCGCTCCCTGTGCTACGAGGACGTCGAGGCCAGTCATGACCCTCGCCCCTGCTCGCCGCGCCGCCCTCGCTGTCGCGGTCTCCGGGTACGGAAGATCGACGAGCGTTTGGCCCGAGCCGAGATTGACGAGCAGGTCGTCACGCGCCGATGTCGCGTTGATCACGAGATCGGCGCCGCTGACATCCGGCGGCCATTCGAGGCGCCGGGAGTATCTGCGTGCGCCCGGTACCGCGTGCAAGAACGCCGTCGCCGCGCCGCCGTCGCCGATGATCACCGGGTTCTCTACCGAAAGCCCTTCGAGGATCGCGGCGTCGGTCGTCCACCCCTCGACCCTTCCGTCGCGGACGACGAGCGTGTTGACCGAGGGCGCGTCCGTCTCGCAGAGCTCAGCGACCGCGAGCTTGTGAGGAGCCGTCACGTTCGCCCCGGCGAAACCAAGCGCGGCGAGCCCGGACACCGCCTCGGCCAGCTGCCCGGGGTGCGTCGGAAGCGGCACGTAGGCCCAATCGAGCCCCAACGCCGCGAACGCGGCGTTCTGCATCCGTGGGGAGAGCGAGTGCTCGACCGGCCAGCCGATGAGCCCGACGAGCCGCGTCGTGCCGATGATCTCGATCACGCTACGACGGGCTCGCTCGGGTCGGCAAACAGCGCGTTGCAAGCTTCGCCGTCGGCGCGGCCGGATCGCCGTAGTAGCTCGGCATCAAGAGGCAGTATCTCCCCAAAACGAGACGACCCGCCGAAGCGGGCCGTCCAGTGAAGTCGCGAGAACGGAGAGCCGCTCCGAATGCGCACGATTGACAGTCCGCAACACCATACCCCACACAATTCCGAGACGGCAACCGCGCCTGCTTCCGGGGTCTGACAGAAGGTAGCCATATCCTGTACCCCTTCGAGCAGACGCGGTGCCTGGGCGGAGGGCGCCGGGCTCGAACCGGATCCGGTGGCGAACCGGACACATCGACTGTCAATCGCGTGGCGCGCCTCGCGCCTTCACCCTCCGCCCCAGCGACGGTACCGGTCGCATACGCGTCTCGATAGTTGCCTTTTCGGCCGTGGCGCGAACTGTCAGCAGCCGAACCCGTACTCGCACTTCTTGCGGAAGAACTCCGACTCGCTCGC
>JBBDMN010000256.1:0-2102 GCA_040878305.1 Gaiellaceae bacterium | reverse complement strand
ACTGGGACGAGACAGACGGCAGGGGAGCGACGCGAGGCCGTGCTCGAGGCGGCACGGCCCGAGTTCGCGCAGCACGGCCTGGACGGCGCCTCCACGGACACGATCGCGCGCCGCGCCGGTATCTCCCAGCCCTACCTCTTCCGGCTCTTCGGCTCGAAGAAGGAGCTCTTCCTCGCGGTCAACGATGCCTGCTTCGCGGAGACGCTCGAGACGTTCCGCACTGCCGCTTCCGGGAAGTCCGGCGAGGAGGCGCTGCGAGCGATCGGCGATGAGTACAGGGGCTTGATAGAGAGCGATCGCACGATGTTGCAGGGTCAGCTCCAAGCATACGCGGCCTCGGTCGACGACGACGAGGTACGCGAGAGCACCGCCCGCGGGTACGGCCGGCTCGTCGACTATGTCGAGACCGTATCGGGCGCCGACCGCCAGACGATCTCCATGTTCTTCGCCACCGGGATGCTGCTGAACGTGCTCGCGGCGATGCAGTACTCGTTCGGCGACGACCCGCGCCACTCGTGGGTGGCGCGGCTCGCTGAGGGCTGCGAAAGAGATGGATAGGCGAGAGGCGCCCTTTTTTTCCCTTCATTGATGAGTGATCACTCACTACACCGTTACCAGAACGACACGAGAAGGAGGAGAAGATGAAAGCCGGGACCCGCACGATCTGGACGTTCGTTATCACCTCGATCGCGCTCTTCATGGTCGTGCTCGACAACCTCGTGGTGTCGACCGCGCTCCCCGTGATCCGGGTCGATCTCGGCGCGACGATCGAGGAGCTCGAGTGGACGGTGAACGCGTACACCCTTACCTTCGCGGTCTTCCTGCTTACCGGCGCCGCGCTCGGCGACCGCTTCGGCAGGAAGAGGATGTTCATGCTCGGCGTGGCGATCTTCACCGCGGCGTCCGCGGCCGCCGCACTCGCGCCTTCGGCCGACTGGCTGATCGCGGCGCGCTCCGTGCAGGGATTCGGTGCTGCGATCGTCACGCCGCTGACGCTGACGATTTTGAGCGCGGCCGTCTCCCGCGATCGTCGCGGAGTGGCGCTCGGAGCCTGGTCGGGAATTGCCGGCCTCGCCGTAGCCATGGGCCCGCTCGTCGGGGGCGCCGTTGTCGATGGCATCTCGTGGCAGTGGATCTTTTGGCTGAACGTCCCGGTCGGGCTGGTTCTCCTGCCGCTTGCAACCCAGCTGCGCGACTCGACGGGGCCGGACAAGGCGCTCGACTTCCCGGGCCTCGGCCTTGCAAGCGCGGGGATGCTCGGGGTCGTGTGGGGCCTCATCCACGGCAACGGGGACGGCTGGACGAGCCCTGCGATCGTGGGCGCCCTCGTCGGCGGAGCCGTGCTGCTCGCGGCGTTCGTCACCTGGGAGCTGCGGACGCCGCAGCCGATGCTGCCGATGCGCTTCTTCCGCGACCGCGCGTTTGCGGCCGCGAATGCGGCATCGCTCCTCATGTACTTCGGGATGTTCGGCTCGATCTTCCTGCTCACCCAGTTCTTCCAGACGGCGCAGGGCTACTCGCCGCTCGAGTCCGGGCTGCGCGTGCTCCCGTGGACGATCATGCCGATGTTCGTCGCGCCGATCGCGGGCGCGCTCTCCGACCGGATCGGCGGGCGACCTCTGATGGCGACGGGGCTCGCTCTCCAGGCTGTCGGCCTCGCGTGGATTGCCGCGGCCTCGACCGCGACCGTCGGCTATCCGTCCCTGGTCGGCCCGTTCATCCTCTCGGGAATCGGGATGGGGATGTTCTTCGCGCCGGTCGCGAACGTCGTTCTCTCGGCGGTCCGGCCTGACGAAGAGGGCAAGGCATCAGGTGCCAATAACGCGATCCGCGAGGTCGGAGGCGTTCTCGGTGTCGCCGTGCTCGCCTCGATCTTCGCGCGTACCGGTGGCTACGAGTCTCCGGTGACGTTCAACGATGGCCTAGTGCCTGCGCTCTGGGTCGGCGCGATCGCGGTTGGGATCGGCGCTCTCCTAGCGCTCTTCATCCCCCGCCTACGGCGATCCTCGGAAGCAGTCGCGTACGAGCCAGAAGGGCTCGCCCGGCAGGTGGAAGCCTTCTAACCCCGGCGGGGGGGGGGGGGGGGGGGGGGGGGGGGGGGG
>JBBDMN010000255.1:8674-11654 GCA_040878305.1 Gaiellaceae bacterium | reverse complement strand
GCGAGGTCCGCGCCCTCGACTCGAAGTTCACGGTCGACGACAACGCGCTCTTCCGGCGTCCGGACATCGCGGAGATGCGCGACGTCGATGCGGCTGACCCGCTCGAGTCGCTCGCGCGCGAGAAGGGCGTCACCTACGTCAAGCTCGATGGCGAGGTTGGCGTGCTCGGGAACGGAGCGGGGCTCACCATGTCCACCGTCGACGTCGTCACGTTCGTCGGGGGTCGTCCGGCGGACTTCTGCGATCTCGGCGGAGGGGGCGACGCTCAGGGCGTCATCGACGCTCTCGAGGTAATCACGCGCGACCCGCAGGTGCGGGCGATCTTCTTCAACATCTTCGGCGGCATCACTCGCGGAGACGAGGTTGCGCGGGGAATCCTGCAGGCCCTCGAGCAGATGGCGATCGAGCTGCCGATCGTTGTTCGACTCGACGGGACGAACGCCGAGGAAGGCCGTGGCCTGCTTCGAGACGCGGCGGCACCGAACCTGCACACGGAGGCGACGATGCTCGACGGCGCGCGGCGTGCGGTCGAGCTGGCCGGAGCTCAGTCCTGATGGCGATTCTCGTGGGAACGGAAACACGGCTCGTCGTCCAAGGGCTGACTGGCTCCGAGGGGCGCTTCCACGGCCTTCGCAACCGCGCGTACGGGACGCAGGTCGTGGCGGGGGTCACGCCCGGCAAGGGCGGGCAGGATGTCGAAGGCGTTCCTGTCTTCGACACGGTCGCCACCGCGGTCGCCGAAACCGGTGCCAATACCGCGATGGTCTTCGTCCCCGCGCCGTTCGCCGCCGACGCGATGTACGAAGCGATCGATGCGGGCGTAGCGACCGTCATCTGCATCACCGAGGGCGTCCCCGTGCACGAGATGCTGCGGATCCACGCGTACGTCGAGGCGCGCGGAGTGAGGCTCGTCGGCCCCAACTGTCCCGGCGCGCTCTCGCCCGGCAAGGCGAACGTCGGGATCATTCCCGGAGAGATCTTCCGCGAAGGCTCCGTCGGGCTCGTCTCGCGCTCGGGGACGCTGACGTACCAGATCGGGCACGAGCTCACCCAGCTCGGGCTCGGGTGCTCGACCATCGTGGGGATCGGCGGCGATCCAGTGGTGGGCTCTTCCTTCGTGGATGTGCTCGCGCTCTTCGAGGCCGACTCACAGACCGAGCACGTCGTCATGGTCGGCGAGATCGGCGGCGACGAAGAGGAGAAGGCTGCCGCCTTCATCGAGTCCGAGATGTCGAAGTCGGTTGTCGCCTACATCGCCGGGTTCACGGCTCCGCCCGGAAAGACTATGGGCCACGCAGGGGCGATCATCTCCGGCTCTGCCGGTACGGCCCAAGCGAAGAAGGACGCCCTCGAGGCTCGGGGGATCCGAGTCGGGACGACCCCGACTGAGGCGGCAGAGCTCGTCGCCGAAGTTGCGCGCGCCTAGAACCGGTGTCAGACACCGGTTCCGTGCGGTCGCTCGACGGTATGTCCGTAGCGGCCTCTGGTCGCCGGGCCAAGTGTGTCCAAGAGCAGCACGAACGCTTCGTGCCCGCTGTGGGCATATCGGCACGATGTTGGTGCACATCGCACTTGACAGAATTCGGTGTCTGACACCGGCGGTACGCTCGCGGCTGTGTCCGGGACGCCGATCTCCTTCGCCCGCGGCGCTCCTGCGCTCGAGCTGATCCCGGCTCGCGAGCTCGCCGACTGCGCTCACGCGGTCGCGCTACGGGAGGGCGCGCGCGTGTTCGCGTACGGTCCCGGAGCGGGATACGGGCCGCTTCGCGAGTGGGTTGCTGCGAGCCACGGGGTGCAGCCCGGCCGGGTCGTGCTGACGGTCGGAGGGCTCCTGGGCTTCGTCCTCTACGCGCAGGAGGCGCTCGCACGCCGTCCGGGCCGCGTGCTCGTCGAGGCCCCGACGTACGACCGACCGCTGAAGATCCTCGCGCGGGAGAAGATCGAGATCGTCGCGCTTCCGATGGACGAAGAGGGCATCGATCCGGACGCGCTCGAGGCCGAGCTCCGTCGAGACTCCGATCCGCCGTCCTTCCTCTACACGATCCCCACATTCCAGAACCCGAGCGGGAGGACGCTCTCTGTCGAGCGTCGTAGGCGCGTCGCCGAGATCGCTGCCGATCACCGTCTGCCCGTCCTCGAGGACGACCCCTACGGACTTGTCCGCTACGAGGGTGAGGCTCTCCCGACCCTCCACGATCTCATGGGCGGCGAGCTCGTCACGTACACGTCCTCGTTCTCGAAGACAGTTGCCCCGGGGCTTCGCACGGGGTACTTCGTGCTCCCACTTGGCGAGGCCGCCGCGTTCGAGGAACGGGCGGCGTCCACATACATCTCGCCGCCGTTCCTCACCCAGGCCACTGTTTTCGAGCTCATCGAGCGCGGGCTCTTCGAGCCGAACCTGGAACGTATCTGCGCGGAGCTGCGCTCCCGACGCGATGCGATGCTCACCGCGCTCGAGAACACGTTTCCGAAGGACGCTTCATGGAGCCGGCCTGACGGTGGCTATTTCATCTGGCTCGACTTGGCGCCCGGCGAGAATGCCTCCGAGCTCGCGCGCCGGGCGGAGGATGATGGCGTCGGGATCGTCCGCGGTGAAGACTTCTTCCCGCGTGACTCGGGCCTCGGCGGATCCTCCGCGCGGCTCGCCTTCAGCTACGAGACGCCCGCGAGGATCACCGAGGGCGTCGGGCGCCTAGCCGCTCTGCGCGGAGCTTCTTAGACGCGCTTGCGCCGCTCGCGCCAGCGGTCGAACAGGAATCCGCCGGCGAACCCGATACCTAGGCAGAGCAGAATCAGGACAAGCTTCGAGATTCTGGTCGTGAAGAACACGAAGCTGATCTCGACCTGCTCTCTGTTCAGCACGACGATCAGCAACGCGTAGACGGACAGCACCGCCACAAGGATGAGCGACCACGGGATGTCGCGCCGGTCGCGCGGGCGGGAGCTTTCCACGTTGGGAATCCTACGCTGCGTGACCGAC
>JBBDMN010000255.1:2578-8574 GCA_040878305.1 Gaiellaceae bacterium | reverse complement strand
CCGGTCGCGCGGGCGGGAGCTTTCCACGTTGGGAATCCTACGCTGCGTGACCGACCGCGATACGCGTTAGACGCGGCACGAGCGGCGCCTGACTCGGCGGTGTCAGCACGCCTGCAGTTGCCGCGCGAAAGGTCGGGCACGGCACGTTTCCGGGAAGTGCGCACAGGCCTTCGCGCCGGAAATAGCAATCGTCACAGGTGGCCGCTGAGCGTGTCTTCATCGATTTCCGAAGGCCGCCCCTCGTCGACCAGCCCGCATTCTTACGATCGCGTCCCGATCCGACAACCCCCCTCCGGACGAATTCGCCGCAAATTCCGCCTGTTCTCAGATTGGGAAAAGTGCCTGCAAACTCAGCACTTTAGCGCAGACGTTGCCAGTGCTCGCAACGCCTGTTGAAAACTCTCCACAGGGACGATCTCCAGATCCGCCGCACTCTCCCTCGCGTCGGCGGTGTTCTCCCCGGCGGGGACGAGGAAGAGATCCACACCCGCCTTGCGCGCGCCGATCGTCTTTTGCTTCAGGCCGCCCACGGAGAGAACCGTGCCGTCCAGGGCGAGCTCGCCGGTCGCCGCGATCTTGCATCCATGGGTGACGTTGCGACCGAGCATGCGGGCAATCTCGAGGGCGAAGGGAAGACCTGCCGACGGTCCGCCGACCTGCCCGAGGTCGATATCGATGTCGAGCGGGAGCTCGACGGACACCTCCTGGTCGACCCGGATTCCGACGATCGGCCGGCTCGGCTCGGCCGGGTTCGGAACCGTCTTCACCGTGACGGTCTCTGTCCCCTCGCCGCGCCGAACGGTCAGCTCGACGTTCTCGCCTGGCTTCCGGCGGCCGATCTCCCGGCGGAGCTCGTCGGGCGTGCGCACAGGTTTGCCATCGACCGCGACGATCACGTCGCCCCCGTTGATCTTCGCCGCTGCGGGGACATCGGGCGCTACGTCGATTACGAGCGCCCCCTCCGGGACAGCTTTCAACTCATGCCCGAGGGCACGCAGTGCAACCGCCGAGGCGACGACCTCGGATCGCTCCATCTCGGCTTCCGTCTGACGATCGCGCTCGGCCTCGGACGTACCGGGTGGGAGCAGAGCCTGCTCGGGTACGACGGTCGAGCCTTCCGGTCGCAGGAACGGAAGCAGATCTTCGAGACGTGAGGTTCTCCGCACGAAGACGTCCACGTAGTACACGTCTCCAGGACCAGCGGGCCGCGCCCCTTCGACCTGCACGTGTTCCGCAAGCGGCTTCGCACGCCCCGGCGTGAAGATGAACTCCTCGGCGGGAAGGACCCAAAGCGCGAACGCCGTCACCAGCCCGACGATTCCGAGCGCGACGGCGACGCCCGCGAAGCGCTTCATGCGCCAGATGCTTGGTCGGAAATTCCCGCGGGCCGGATGACGACCACGACAGCGGCGCCGGATCGCCGCCCTCGCGCACCGCACAGGCTTCTAGCCTGCACAACGCGTGAGTGCGGCGCCCGGCTTGGTCGTGACCGCCCCCGGCTGCGCGCCAATTTCCGACCAAGCATCACAGCAGCCCGCGGACGAGTCCGCCGTCGACCGAGACGACCGTGCCCGTGATGTACGCGGCTCGGTCGGAGCAAAGAAACGCGACGACGTCCCCGATCTCGCGCGGTTTGCCGAGCCGGCGAAGCGGAATCGTCCGGAGATCGGCCTCGGTCGGGCCCTCCGGCTTCACCTCGCGGATACGCTCTGTGTCGATCCACCCGGGCGCGATCGAGTTCACCGTGATCCCTTTCGGGCCGAGCTCGCGTGACAGCGACTTCGCCCACCCGATCACGCCCGGCCGCACGGCATTCGAGAGCGCGAGGTCGTCGGTCGGCTCCTTCACAGTGCTCGACGTGATGTTGACGATGCGACCGCACTCGCTCTGCTCGAGATACGGGAGGCAGAGCCCGGTCAGGCGAACCACGGAGACGAGGAGAAGGCGAACTGCGGTCTCTACCTGCTCGGCGTCGAGCCCGACAGCAGGTGCCCGCGGCGGGCCACCGGAGTTGTTGACGAGGATGTCTATGCCGCCGAACGTGTCGACGGCGGTCCGCACGAGCCGCCCGAGGTCGTCGGCGCTCGTGACGTCGCCCGGCACGGCGATTCCCCCGAGTCGCTCGGCCTCGCGCTCGAGGGGCTCCGGACTGCGGGCGAACATGACGACGTTCGCGCCCTCGCCCGCAAGGGCTTCCGCGACACCGAGGCCGATTCCGGCAGACGCGCCGCAAACCAAGGCCGTCCTGCCTTCGAGGTGGAGGTCCATCTACGTCGAGAGGACGCCGACGACGTCCCGTACCGCGGCGGCCGACTCTTCGAGCCAGGTCTTCTCCTGCACCGAGAGGTCGAGCTCGACGATCTCTTCGATCCCCCCGGCGCCGAGCTTGACCGGCACGCCCATGTAGAGGTCGTCGATCCCGTACTCGCCCTCGAGATACGCGGTGCAGGGGAGAACGCGCTTCTGGTCGAGCAGCACGGCGTCGATCATCCCCGTAACGGCTGCGGCGGGCGCGTACCACGCGGACGTGCCGAGCAGCTCGACGACCTCGCCTCCGCCTTTTCGGGTTCGCTCGACCATCGCCTCGATCCGCTCGGGCGACACGAGCTTTGTCAGCGGGACGCCTCCGACCGTGGCCGCCGACACGACGGGGACCATCTGGTCGCCGTGGCCGCCGAGGACGAGCGCGTTCACGTCCTTCGCCGACGCTCCGGTCTCCCAGGCGATGAAGGTGCGGAACCGTGCGGTGTCGAGGACCCCCGCCTGTCCGAAAACGCGCGCCTTGGGCAGGCCCGAGACGTTCCTCGCGACGTGGCACATCGCGTCGAGCGGGTTCGAGAGGATGATCACGATCGCGTCGGGCGAGTGGCGAAGCGCCTCCGCGGTGACCGAGCCGACGATCTTCTCGTTCGTCGTCACGAGGTCGTCGCGGCTCATGCCGGGCTTGCGCGGCACACCGGCCGTGATGGCGACGACGTCCGAGCCGGTTGTCGTCTCGTACGAGTTCGAACCGGTCACCGTGGGCTCGTACCCGAGCACCGGTCCCGCCTCGTTCAGGTCGAGCGCGAGTCCCTGGGGCAGGTTCTCGACGATGTCGACGAGTACGACGTCTGCGTAGTCGCGCCGCGCGACCTCCTGGGCGATCGTGCGCCCCGTCAAGCCGGCGCCCACGACGGTGACTTTCTGTCTCACGTGGTCTCTCCTAGGCTGAATAGTGCGCAAGACTGGAATCCGCTCGCGCGGATTCCAGTCGCGCGAAGATCCCTGAAGGCGGCCGCTTCGCGACCGCGTCGTTTCTTACTCATCACGCAGCTTCTCGATGACCGCGTCGGCGTACTCCGAAGTGCCGACCGCGGTCGGGTCGTCGCGTTTGGGCTTCAGGTCGTAGGTCACGCGCTCGCCGTTTGCGATCACGGCAGCGACCGCGCTCTCGAGCCGCTGAGCTGCGTCTGGCTCGCCGAGGTGCTCGAGCATGAGCTTCCCGGACAGGATCATCGCAGTCGGGTTGACCTTGTTCAGGCCTTTGTACTTCGGGGCCGATCCGTGGGTGGCTTCGAAGACGGCGGCCCCGACGCCGATATTCGCTCCCGGCGCGACCCCGAGACCTCCGACGAGCCCCGCGGTCACGTCGCTCACGATGTCTCCGTAGAGGTTGGGGAGGACGAGCACGTCGAACTCCTCGGGGCGCTGGACGAGCTGCATGCAGAGCGCGTCGACGAGGACCTCGCGCGAGGCGATATCCGGGTAGCCCTTCGCGATCTCGCGGAAGACGGAGAGGAACAGCCCGTCCGTGAACTTCATGATGTTCGCCTTCGTGACCCCCGCGACCTCGCGCCGGTGGTGTGCGCGCGCGTACTCAAAGGCAAACCGGATGATTCGCTCCGAGGCCTCCCTGCTCATCGGCTTGACGGAGATCCCCGACCCGGCGGCGATCTGCTTCGGTTGGAGAGCGTTCAGCGTCTCGATGACCTTCGCGGCGTCGTCGCTCCCGGCCTCGTACTCGATGCCCGCGTACAGGTCCTCCGTGTTCTCGCGGACGACGACGATGTCGACCTTCTCGTAGCGCGTGCGCACGCCCGGGTAGGTCTTGCAGGGGCGGAGGCATGCATAGAGCTCGAGCTCGTGCCGGAGGGCCACGTTGACGGAGCGAAAGCCCGTCCCGATCGGCGTGGTGATCGGTCCCTTCAGCGCTACACCATTTCGCTTGACCGAATCGAGGGTCTCCTCGGGAAGCGGCGTCCCTGCCTCCTCCATGACCTCTACGCCCGCCTGGCGCACGTCCCAGTCGAACGAGACGCCGGTCGCCTCGAGGACGCGCCGGGTCGCTTCGGTGAGCTCGGGGCCGGTCCCGTCCCCGGGAATGAGGGTCACGCGATGGCCCATCCGCGCGCCGATCGTACCTGCGCCCGTATGGAATCCCGGTCAGGTAGCGTCCGCGCCGATGAGTGAGACCGCCGACTTCACGCCGGGACTCGAGGGCGTCGTCGCGGTCGAGACCGAGATCGCCGAGCCCGACCGCGACGGTGGCGAGCTCCGCTACCGGGGGGTCGACATCGAGGAGCTCGTCGGACACGTTCCGTACGAAAACGTGTGGGGGCTCCTGGTCGACGGCGATCCCGACTCGCGGATGCCCGATCCGGAGCCGCACGAGCCGGCGCGACTTACAGGGAACGCACCGGCGGATCTCCAGTCAGAGACGGCGCGCCTCTCCGGCGAATGGCGGCTCGGAAAGCTGAACGAGATCTCCGACGAGCAGGCGCGCGAGGACCTCGGCCGGCTCTCGGCTCAGATGATGACCATCGTCGCGCGCTCGGCCCGCGTCGCGGACGGTAACAGCGAGCCGGTCGCCGACGACATCGTCGCACGGGGGAAGACCGCTGCCGAGAAGTTCCTCCTGCGCTGGCGCGGCGAGGCGGATCCGCGCCACGTGACGGCGATCGACACCTACTGGATCTGCACCGCCGAGCACGGCCTGAACGCATCGACCTTCACCGCCCGGATCGTCGCGTCGACCGGAGGCGACTGCGGCGCCTCGCTCTCCGCCGCCGTCGGCGCGCTCTCCGGGCCGCTGCACGGCGGCGCACCGGCCTACGTCCGCCCGATGTTGGAGGAGGTCGCAGCGCTGGGCGATCCCGAGCGCTGGGTGCGCGAGACGCTCGAGAGCGGGAAGCGGATCATGGGCTTCGGACACCGGATCTACCGCGCAGAGGATCCGCGGTCGAGGATCCTCAAGCGAACGGCGAGGGAGCTGGGCGCGCCACACCTCGAGGTGGCGGAGGCGCTCGAGGCCGCCGCACTCGCGGGGCTGCAGGAGCGCCATCCCGAGCGCGTGCTGGCGACCAACGTCGAGTACTACTCGGCGGTCGTCCTCGACGTCGCCGAGATCCCGCCTGCCCTCGCACCCGCGATGTTCGCGTGCTCGCGGGTCGCGGGCTGGTCGGCTCACATCCTCGAGCAGAAGCAGACGGGGCGGCTGTTCAGACCGTCCGCTCGGTACGTCGGGCCCGAGTCGCGCTCGCTGTCGTCTCTGTCATGAGCCTCGCCGAGGCGGCGGCCCGGGCGGACGACCTCGCGCAGGCCGGCGACGAGCGCTCGCTTGCGACGCTCCGGGTCCAGTGGGACGAAGAGATCGAGGCGGCCGCACGCGATGCGGACTATCGCGTCCGCGCGCTCGCCTATCGCTCGATCGCCCAGTTCCGCTTCCGCCAGAAGCTGCAGCTCCTGCGACGCGGTCTCGAGGACGAGAGCCCTGCTGTACGTGGCTCAGCGCTGATCGCGCTCGAAGGGCTCTCCCGTGATCATCCGGGAGACGTCAACTCCTTCCGCTCGCTGCTGCACGACCTGGCGGCGCGTGATCCGAACCTCGCCGTGCGACGGCTCGCCGTCATCTGCCTGAAGAACGGCAGCGCGCACCGAGACACCATCCAGCTCCTCGAGGGGATCGCGGAGTCGGACGAGAGCGAGGCCGAGCTCAAGAAGACCGCGCGTGTCGTCCA
>JBBDMN010000255.1:0-2478 GCA_040878305.1 Gaiellaceae bacterium | reverse complement strand
CAGACCCTCCGACCCGTGCTCGGGATTCCCATGGGCACACAGCTCGGCGGTCTCGACTCTCTGCTCTCGACGGTCCAGATGCCAGCCGGGATCCCCGTCGGAACGCTCGCGATCGGGCGCGCGGGGGCGGTAAATGCCGCGCTCATGGCGACTGCGATCCTCGCCAGCGCCGACGAGGAGATCGAGTCCCGGCTCAGGCGTTTCCGGAGAGAGCAGGCGCAGAAGATCCTGGACGAGCCCGACCCGAGCATGTAGCCCGAGGCATGCCTCGGGCCCGCCCGGCCCCTACGACGCAGCGGAAATCGCGGCGAGGAGGTCGTCGCCGTAGCGCTCGACCTTGACCGGGCCGAAGCCATTGATGCCCGCGAGCTCACCGTGCGTTTGCGGCTTCACGGCGGCGAGCTCGCGCAGGGTCGTGTCGGGAAACACGACGAAGGCCGGGACTCCGTCGGAACGCGAACGCTCGAGCCGCCAGCGGCGAAGAAGCTCCTCGACGTCCCCGTCCGCCTCGACCGTGCCAGCCGGCCTGATGCGGGGGCGCGGAGCGTCCCGATCCGCGATCAGCACAGTGAATCCGTCGGGCGTCGTCCTCTCGACGAGTGACCCCGAGACCTCGAGCAGCTGAACCCAGCGCTTGACCTCAGCTTCCGAGGCGGCGGCGAGCAGGCGGTAAGCGAGCGAACGCCGCGCAGACGGCGGTGCCTTCAACGACCCGCGTAGGGTCGCAACGAGGCTACGGCGGCCGAGGGGCCACGTGAGCGAGGCGACGACCTCGACGATCGCCTCGGCCACGTCTTCCGGCAGCGGTGGCGGGGCCGCCGCAATCGAAGCCGCAGACCTTGGGCGGGGCGTGCATACGTCGCATGCTCCGCATGGCGCTTCGAAGGTCTCCCCGAAGTGCGCTGCAACCTGCGCGTGTCGGCACGAGCCGCGCTCCGCGAACTCGATGATTCGCTCCGCGCGAGCCTCGGCCACGATCCGGGCGCGTTCGAGCAGTGCTTCTACCTGAGTCGCGGCGTCGTCAGGGGCGGGCGGCACGTCGATCCGCATCCGCCGTCCCTCGTCGAACCCACGTTCCACGAGACCCGTCTGTACGAGCATCCCGACCAGAACGCGCGGGTCGCGGTCTGGTACGAGGGCGGCGAGCTCGTCCGGTTCCATCCGTCCGCCCGCAGTGCGAAGGGCGCGATAGATCGCGCGGAGGTCGGAGGCAGCAGGTACGTCGGACACGGCGAAGCGCCGCAGCGCAACCGCGTCGCTCGAGCTTGCAAGAAGAAGCGTGTCGCTCGGAGCGCCATCGCGTCCCGCCCGCCCGACCATCTGGACGTAGCTCTCGAGCGAGTCCGGGTAGTTGGCGAGGCACACGAGGCGCACGTCGGGCTTGTCGATGCCCATCCCGAATGCCGTCGTGGCCACGACGGTCTGGGTGCGGCCGGAGACGAAATCGTCCTGGACCCGCGTGCGCGCTTGCGTCTCGAGGCCCGCGTGATAGTGCTCGACGCTGAACCCGTGGCCGCGCAGCATGCGCGCCAGCTCTTCGGTGGAGCGCCGCGAACGGGCATAGACGATTGCAGATCCTTCGCTCAGGGCACGCAGCCGGTCGACGAGAATCTGCAGCCGATCTTCCGCGTTTACCACCTTCTCGACGTCGTAGCGCAGATTCGGTCGGACGACGGAGGTGTGCACGACCTCGGGGTTCCGGCCGAGCGCGACGCCGATCTCGAGCGCTGTCTCGGGTGTCGCAGTCGCTGTCATCCCGAGGAGCGTTGGGTCACCGAGCTCGGCGAGAGCGCGACGGATGAAGAGATAGTCGGGGCGAAAGTCGTGTCCCCACATGCTCACGCAGTGCACCTCGTCGACGACCACGAGTCCGATCCCGATCGTGCGCAGCGTCTCGACGAAGGGCGCCTGACGCAGACGTTCCGGGGCGGCGTAGACGAGCCGCGTCTGACCTGCCGCGACCGCCGCGAGGCGTCCGGCAGTCTCCTCCGAGGAGAGCGACGAGTTCACGAACGTCGCGGTCGGAGCGATCGCCGGCGGCAGCTTGTCGACTTGATCCTTCATCAGGGCGATGAGCGGCGAGAGGACGAGCGTCGGCTCCGGACGCAGCATCGCTGCGAGCTGGTACGTGAGCGACTTCCCCGATCCGGTCGGCATGAGCGCCAGCGTGTCGCGACCCTCGATCGCGGCGCGCACGACCTGCTCCTGTCCCGGGCGAAATTCCTGGAAACCGAAGTAGTCGCGAAGCGGAGCAGTCAGGTCGGTCAGGCGGGCGAGTATAGGTGGCCCGTCGAACGACCCCGGTACTCGTTGCAGAACTGTTACCAGGCGCAAGACTGGAATCCGCTCGCGCGGATTCCAGTCGCGCAAATTCCTAAAGGCGTCCGCTTCGCGGCCGCTGCGCTCCTTATTGCATCAGGCGTCTAGTGTCCTGAGTCAGAGATTCGCAGGCAATATGCCGCGAGGCTGTCGAGGATC
>JBBDMN010000254.1:0-2115 GCA_040878305.1 Gaiellaceae bacterium | reverse complement strand
GCCTCGCGCAGCTCGGCGATCAGGTCGTCGTGCCGGTCGCGCTCGAGGACGACGACGGTGAGATCGTTCACGTCGACGTGCTTCGCCTCGGCGACGCGCTCGAGGTTCTCCGTGGGCGTCGCGTCGATGTCGATCGCGTCTGCGGCCTCGGGACCGACAGCGATCTTGTCCATGTACAGCGCTGCTCCGGGGAAGAACATCGTCCCGCGCTCGGCGACGGCGATCACGGCGATCGCGTTCGGCATCCCGAGCGCGGTCAGTCGGGTGCCCTCGAGCGGATCGACGGCGACGTCGACCTCGGGGCCGGTCCCGTCCCCGACCGCCTCGCCGTTGTAGAGCATCGGGGCCTCGTCCTTCTCCCCCTCGCCGATGACGACGATGCCGCGCATGCTGACGGTGTCGAGCATGATCCGCATGGCGTCCACGGCGGCCTGATCGGCGGCGATCTTGTCGCCGCGGCCCGTCCAGCGGGAGGCGAACGTCGCTGCAGACTCGGTGACGCGCACCAGCTCCAGAGCCAGATTGCGGTCTGGAGGGATAGCGCTCACGTCGTCTGATCCTACATCTGGTCGGGAGCTTCGACCCCGATCAGGTCGAGGCAGCGGGCGACGACGAGCTGCGTCGCACGGATCAATCCGAGCCGGAAGTCCTCCGACTCTGTCCCGAGCACGCGATGGTGATGGTAGAAGCGGTGGAAGTCGTCGGCGACGCGGATCGCGTAGGTCGGAATCGCGTGCGGCGCCCTGCGCTCGGCCGACTCCGCGGCCAGCGCCGGAAACTCGAGCAGCCGCTTGATCAGATCCCGCTCTTCGGGCGCCAGCGGCCCGGCGAGAGTGGCCGAGCCCTCGTGCTCGGCGTTCCGCAGGATCCCGGCGATGCGGGCATGCGCGTACTGGACGTAGTAGACGGGGTTCTTCTGCGTCCGCTGCTTCGCGAGATCGATGTCGAGCTCGAGCGTCTGGTCGTGGCCGCGGGAGACGAGGTACCAGCGGGCGGCATCGACGCCGATCGTGTCGAGGAGCTCGTCGAGGAACGCGACGTCGCCGCGGCGCTTGGACATCTTCTTCGTCTCGCCGCCCTCGACCAGATGGACGAGCTGATAGATGAGCGCCTCGAGCGACTCCCGCGGATGGCCGAGCATCTCGGCAAGCGCCTGCAGGCGTGCGACATAGCCGTGGTGGTCGGCGCCGAGGACGTAGACGAGGCGATCGAACCCCTTCGCGTACTTTCGCCGGATGTAGGCGGCATCGGCCGCGAAGTACGTCGGCGTGCCCTCCGAGCGGATAAGCACGCGATCCTTGTCGTCGCCGTGGGCGCTCGTCCGTGCCCAGACCGCGCCGTCCTCATCGAATGTGTCGAGGAGCGCGATCGACTCCGGAATCTCAGCCTCCACGTCACTCTGGAGCGCCCAGAAGTCGAAGTGCACCCTGAAACGCTCGAGCGTCTGCTCGATGCGTGCGAGCATCGGCGGCACGGGGTCGCCGGGAAGGCTCGCCAACTCGGCGATGTAATCCCCGCGGTACCCGTCGTCCGGGGGTTCCTCTCCGCGGCGGACGGCCTCGACTGACGCGTAGAAGAGCTCCATCTGCGCGCCTGCGTCGTTGTAGTAGTACTCGCGCTCGACGTCGTGCCCCGCGAGCTCGAGAAGGCGCGCGGTCGAGTCACCGTACGCGGCGTTTCGCCCGTGCGCGACGGTGAGCGGGCCGGTCGGGTTCGCCGAGACCATCTCAACCTGAATCCGTTCGGGGATGCCCGCAGAGCCGGCGCCGAACCGTTCGCCCGCCGCGAGGATCTCTCCCAGCGCGTCCGCGAGCCATGCGTCGGCCAACCGGAAGTTGACGAAGCCGGGCCCGGCGGGCTCGGCGCTTTCGACGAGGCCGCGCTCGACGGCTTCGGTTGCTATCTCTCCGGCAAGATCGCGAGGGGACTGCTTTCGAGTCGGCGCGAGCCGAAGTGCGACGTTCGTCGCATAGTCGCCGTGCTCCGCATCCCCGGGACGCTCGAGCTCGACGGGCGCGCCCGCGGCGGCCGAGAGGTCTTCAGCCAGGCGCGAGACAGGGTCGGAGACTGCCACGCCGCCATCGTAGGCGCCGGGGAGCGGACGCTCGCGCTAGC
>JBBDMN010000253.1:0-2124 GCA_040878305.1 Gaiellaceae bacterium | reverse complement strand
CGTGACCTGCTCGTAGATCGCCTCCAACCGGCGGGCGATGACGGGCCACGAGTAGCGCTCGACCGCCAGCTCCCTGGCTGCCCGTCCCATCGTTTCGCGCCGCGGCTCGTCGGCGACGAGGCCGCAGACGGCGTCCGCGAGCGCGGCCGGATCGTCCGGAGCGACCGCAACCGAGGCCGCGGGCTCGAGAACCTCCCGGTATCCCGGGATGTCGGATGCGACGGCCGGCAGCGCGCACGCGAACGCCCGGGTCAACACCATGCCGAAGCTCTCCTGCCCGAGCGAGGGCGCCACGAGGAGCTTGGCGCAAAGCAGGGTCTCGGTCAGCTCTTCCTGACTCAAGAAACCGACGACGTCGATGCCCTCGTCGCGGACGCCGAGCCGCGTGAGCAGGAGCCGGACCGCAAGCGGGTCTGCCCCGACAACGGTCAAGCGGAGGTTCGCGCGGCGGCGAATCTCCGGCCACGCGCGAAGTAACACCTGCAGACCCTTACGCGGCTCCTGGCGTCCGACAAAGACGATCCGGTGCTCGCGATCGTCGGCCGGCGCGGACCGGGGCACGAGAACTCCGTTCGGGATCACCTCGTACTCGCCCGGTAGCCATCGCTTCTGCGAGCTGCGCGCGCGCTCGGAGACGGCGATCCGGTGGTCGATCCGGTCGATCAGGAAGCCCCAGAGCGGGCCGCCGTACTTCATCCAGCCGAGCTCGCCCGAGGCGTGGAAGGTCGCTACCAGAGGCGTCCTCGCCATCACGAGCGTCGCCGTGCAGATCGCCGGGGTCATCGGCTCGTGCAGGTGGAGGACGTCGAAGCGCTCTCGCTCGAGCGCCCGGTGGATGCGGAAGTACGCCCGCGGCGAGAGGACGATGTTGGGCAGAGATCCGTTCGCCGGGACGATCACGGAGCGTCCCACCGGAATCACGTTCGACGGAGGATCGCCGTGCCGGCCGACCCGGGGGTGCAGGACCCGCGTGAACTGCCCGGGCGGGTCGTTGCCCATGACCAACCGGACCTCGTGGCCCAGATCCTGGAGCGCTGCGGCCTGCAGCTCCGCGTGCTCGACAACCGCGCCCCAAAACGACCACGAGAACGGGACGACGATCCCGATCTTCACGTGCAGGAGACTAACCGTCAGTCGCTACGCTGCGGCGCGATGCACCTCGACGGCGTTCACCACGTCACCTGCATCACGGCCGACGCGCCGCGGAACGTGGACTTCTACACCCGCGTCCTCGGCCTTCGACTCGTCAAGAAGACCGTCAACCAGGACGACCCGACCGTCTACCACCTCTTCTATGCCGACGAGGAGGGAAGCCCCGGGAGCGACATCACGTTCTTCGAGTACCCGGGCACCCAACGCGGACGCGCTGGGGCCGGGATGGTGCACACGCCGGTATGGAGGATCGGCTCCGAGGAGGCGCTCGACTTCTGGGAGCAGCGGCTCGGACCGGAGACCGACGCGCTTGCACGCGGGGATGGGCGTGTGGCATTCGAGGATCCCGAGGGACTGCGGCACGAGCTCGCGGTCGTGAGGACGGACGACGATCCCCTGACCGCAGAGCATCCGGACATCCCGGCCGAGCTGGCTCTCCAGGGGTTCGACGGCGTGCGAGCGTTCTCGGCCCATCCGGACGCCAGCCGCAGCCTCCTCGAGGACGCGCTGGCCTTCGCCCCGCGAAGCGACGGCGTCTGGGAGGCGCGCGGCCCGTCGCGCGGCGGTCTCTACTCCTACGACGAGCCGCCCGCGGAGCGCGGGGTGCCGGGAGCGGGCACCGTGCATCACGTTGCCTGGGCCTCGACGATGGAGGAGCACGAGTCCTGGCGCGAGCGCGTCGCCGCGGCTGGCCTCCGGCCGACGCCGGTCATCGATCGCTTCTGGTTCCGCTCGATCTACTTCCGCGAGCCGAGCGGCGTCCTCTTCGAGATCGCGACGCTGGGGCCGGGATTCGCCGTAGACGAGGACCCGGAGCACCTCGGCGAGAGCCTCGTCCTCCCGCCCGCCTTCGAGCACATGCGCGAGCAGATCGAGCCGGCCCTGACGCCGCTTGAGGCGCCGCACGTACGCCGCTAGATGGTTGATGCCACGAGATCGCCTCCTCCGGGGCGTGAGCTGGCCGCTCGGGGG
>JBBDMN010000252.1:0-11808 GCA_040878305.1 Gaiellaceae bacterium | reverse complement strand
TCGTCGGCTATCGCTGGCGGCAGCCTGCGTACAGCCTCTCCTACGCGAACCGGCGACGCCTCGAGATCGCTCGTGCGACCGCCGCGCAGCCGAGACTCCTTCTGCTCGACGAGCCCGCCGCTGGGATGAATCCCGTCGAGACGCACGAGATGACCGAGCTCATCGCGCGTCTGCGGGAGGAGGCGGGCTACACGATCCTCGTCATCGAGCACGACATGCACGTCGTCGAAGGGATCTCCGATCGCGTCGTCGCGCTCGATCACGGGATCAAGATCGCCGAAGGCACCTTCGACCAGGTGGCCACCGACCCGAGGGTCGTCGAGGCCTACCTGGGGACGTCGGCGGCGGAGCGAAAATGAGCACCAACGGGAGCCCCGAGCCGCTGCTCCGCCTGGAGGGCATCAACACCTACTACGGGCAGATGCACATCCTCCAGGACGTCAACCTGGAGGTGGGGCAGGGCGAGCTCGTGTGTCTCCTCGGCGGGAACGCGTCCGGCAAGTCGACGACCTTGAAGACCATCCTCGGAATCGTCCCTCAACGCAGCGGCTCGGTCATCCTCGGCGGCGAGGACGTGACGCGCTTTTCGACCTCGCGCAGGATCGAGCGCGGGCTCGCGATCGTTCCTGAGAACCGCAGGCTCTTCGGCCCGATGACCGTCTTCGAGAACCTCGAGATGGGCGCGTATCTCCGGCCCCGCGCCGACCTCAAGGAGGATCTCGACCGCGTTTACTCGCTCTTTCCCCACCTCGCCGAGCGCCGGAAGCAGCTCGCGGGGACGCTGTCGGGCGGCGAGCAGCAGATGGTCGCGATGGGACGTGCGCTGATGGGACGACCCAAGCTACTCTTGATGGACGAGCCGTCGATGGGGCTCGCGCCGATCCTCGTCGAGCGAAGCTTCGAGATCATCCAGGAGGTCAACGAGGCGGGCGTCGCGCTCCTCGTCGTGGAGCAGAATGCGAACGTGTCGCTCTCGATCGCCGACCGGGGCTACGTCCTCTCGACCGGGCGGATCGTGCTGGAGGGCAAGGCTTCCGACCTCATCCAGCACGAGGAGCTGCGAAAGGCGTATCTCGGCCGATGAATCCAAGCAACAGACTGTTACAAAGTGTGACGAGGCGTCTCGCTGACGGTGACGATAGTGCCTATGAGCCCAAGTAACAGACTGTTACAAGGCGTCGGCGCGGCGGTGCGGTCGCGCTTCCCGATCCTCGAGCACACGACCTATGCGAACTCGTGCTCGCAGGGCGCGCTCTCCGTCGACGTCCGCGCGGCGTACGAGCAGTACCTCGCGGGGTGGGACGAGCAAGGCGCCGAGTGGGAACATTGGGTCGAGCGGGCGGAGTCGGCACGCGCGGCGTTCGCGCGGCTCGTCGGAGCCTCGTCGGAGGAGGTCGCCGTCACGACCTCCGTCTCGCAGGGGGTGAGCGCGCTCGTCAGCGCGCTGCCGCTCGAGCGAGGCCGGAACCGAATCGTGATCTCGGAGTTCGAGTTTCCGACCGTGGGCCAGATCGCGCACGCGCAGGAGCTCCGCGGTGCCGAGGTCATCCACGTGCGGCCCGAGCCGGATGGCCGGATCCCGGTCGAGCGTTTCGCCGATGCGATCGACGAACGGACGGCGCTCGTCTGCTGCACCGCGATTTCGTACCGCACCGGCTATCGGCTCGACGTCGCCGAGGTCGCACGTATCGCGCACGAGCATGGAGCTCTCTGCCTCGCCGACAGCTACCAGGCGGCCGGCGCGATCCCGCTCGATGTAGCGGCGCTCGGGGTCGACGTCCTCACCGCCGGGACGGTCAAGTACCTACTCGCCTCGAGCGGGCTCGCTTTCATGTTCGTGCGGCAAGACCTGCACGAGCGGTTGCTCCCGACGCAGACCGGATGGTTCGCCGACGAGGACATCTTTCGGATGGACATCTCGGACTACTCGCCGGCCGAAGATGCGCGGCGGTTCGACGCCGGGACCCCACCGGTGCCGAATATCTACGCGGGCCTGGCCGGTATGGCGATCGTCGAGGAGGTGGGCGTGGCCGCGATCGAGACGCACGTCCGCGGGCTCGCCGACCGATTGCTCACGGGCCTCGACGAGCTCGGCGCGACCGTGGCCACGCCTCGGGGCGAGAGTGAATACGGCCCGCTCGTGTGTGTCACCTCGACGGACGCTCAGGCCCTTGTCGAGTCCCTCCAAACCGAGGAGCGGATCGTCACCTCGTCACGCGACGAGAACCTCCGGATCTCGCTCCACCTCTACAACATCGAGGAGGACATCGACCGCATCCTCGGCGCGCTCGAAGCTCGTTCTGCTTTCTTGAAACGTTAGGCCGGTTTTGTCGCGCGCACGATTGCTCCGTGCATCCCGTCCGCGACGAGGTGCGTGAACTCCACCTCGACGTCGACGAGCCCTGCGCTCGCGAGTCCCTCCGCGTATTCCTCCTCCGAGAGTGCGCCGGCGATGCAGCCGACGTGACTCCCGCGCTCGGCCCGATCCGTTGGTGAGAGCCTGTTCTCGGCGACGATGTCGGTGATCCCGACCCGGCCGCCGGGACGCAGCACGCGCTGGATCTCGGCGTAGACCGAGCGTTTGTCGGTCGAGAGGTTCACGACACAGTTCGAGATCACGACATCGACGCTCTCTGCAGGGAGCGGTATCGCCTCGATGAGGCCCTTCAGGAAGTGGACGTTCGTAGCGCGCGCCTTCTGTGCATTTCGCCGCGCGAGATCCAGCATGTCGTCGGTCATGTCGAGGCCGTAGACGGTTCCTTTCGGTCCGACGCGGCGCGCGGAGAGGAGGACGTCGATACCGCCTCCGGAGCCGAGGTCGAGCACGGTCTCGCCCTTGTGCAGCTCCGCGACCGCAACCGGGTTTCCGCAGCCAAGACTTGCGGTTACAACATCCTCTGGGAGGGCGGAGCGCTCCTCGGCGTCGTAGAGGCCGCGGCCGAAGAGCGCCGTCGGCTCGTCGCCGCAGCAGCCGATGCTCTCGCAGTCGCATCCGCAGCCCTGACCCTGGGCGAGGCCGCGCGCGGCCTCCGCGTAGCGCTCGCGCACCTGCCCGCGCGTATCGGTCGTCATACCGTCACTCCTTTCAGATCGAGGACGCTCGCCGCGCGCTCGAGACCCTCGCGGTCGAGGCTGTAGTAGGCCCAGACACCCCGCTGCTCGCGCTGGAGCAGCCCGGCCTGGACGAGCTTCTTGAGGTGGTGGCTCACCGTCGGCTGCGAGAGCCCGACGGCGGGCGTCAGCTCACAGACGCACACCGAGTCGGGGTTTTGCGCGAGGAGATTGACGATCCGCACGCGGGCGGGGTCACCGAGTGCCTTGAAGAGCGCTGCCGTCGCCTCCGCGTCCTCCGAGGTGAGCCCGTCCACGTCGAGCGGACGGCAGCAATCGGGCGGAACGAGGAGAGGGAAGAGATCGACGTTCATCGATGTCGGAGCTTAGAGCAGACATTGATGGATGTCAATGTCTTCGACGAACCCGTTGCTGCGATACTCATACGCGTGACCGAGCGCGACTCCGCCGCAGAGCTCGAGCGCGCGATCGAGCGCTACAACGACGCCTGGAACGCCCACGACGTGGACGCCATCGTCGCCCTCCACGCGCCCGGCATGGTGTTCGAGAACCACACAGCCGCGGAGCGGGTGGAAGGCGACGACGTGCGCGGACACATCGCGCGGATCTTCGAGAACTGGCCCGATCTCGCGTTCCGTGGGCGCCGGCTGTACGCGCGCGACGGAGTCGTCGTCAACGAGTGGACGGCGAGCGCCACCGACGGAGACGGCCGGCGGCTCGAGTGGGACGGCGTGGACATCTTCCCGTTCGAGAACGGCCTGATCCTGCGGAAGGACGTGTACTCCTCGTCCCACCGCGCGCGCGTCCTCGATGGCTAGTGCTTCCCGCCGTGAATACGGTCGTGATTCGCCGGCGAGAACCAAGCAGGCCTAGGACGCAGGGCGCGCCAATATTGGTGAATATTGGCGCGCCTGAGGACGACGGCATGCGAAGCGTTCGCAGCCGCGCGAAGCGCGGGCGTATTTGCGGCGGGGAGCACTAGGTGCCGCGCACGCAGGCCTTCGGCAGCGCATCGATGACGGGCGCGCTCGAGCGCGTTCTCGTCCGCCCGCCGCTCGCCGAAGACGCCGCGCACTGGCGGGAGTACGGGTGGCATGCGGCTCCGGATCACGCCGCTGCCGCTGCTGAGCACGAGGCCTTCTGCAGCCTTCTCGAGGAGGCAGGTGCGGAGGTCGTTCTCTCTTACCACGATCCGGGCAATCCCGACGCCATCTACGCGTACGACCCGGTTCTCGTCGGGAGCGAGGGAGCGGTGCTGCTCCGTCCGGGCAAGGAGGGGCGGCGCGGCGAGCCGGCGGCCATGGCTCAGTGGCTCGAAGCGGCCGGGGTACCGGTCGTCGGCGAGCTCGAGGAGCCGGTGAACGCCGAGGGCGGAGACACGCTCTGGCTCGACGAGCGCACGCTGCTCGTGGGGATCGGCTATCGGACGAACGAGGCATCGGTCGCTGCATTCGAAGCCGTCTTCCCTGGTGTCGATGTGCTCGCCTTCGACTTGCCGCACTGGAACGGCGCGGGAGAGGTAATGCACCTGATGTCGTTCATCTCTCCGCTCGATCGGGATCTCGCCCTCGTCTACTCGCGGATCGCTCCGGTGCGCCTCCTCGGACTGCTTGCGAAGCGCGGGATCGAGGTCGTCGAAGTTCCGGACGAAGAGTTCGAGTCGCAGGGCTCGAATGTCGTCGCCCTCGGCCCCCGGCGAGCTCTCGCTCTCGACGGCAACCCTGAGACGCGAAAGCGGATGGAGCGGTTGGGCGTCGACGTCGTCGTCTATCGCGGTGAGGAGATCTCGAAGAAGGGCGATGGCGGCCCGACCTGTCTGACGCGACCTCTTCTCAGGCGCTGATTCGCCAAGTCTCAAAAGCAAGCCAAGCGGGCGCCTTCAGGGATGTTGCGCGCCAGCTATCCAGCTGAACCGACCGCATGGCTCCCGGTCACTCTGAGCACGCCCAGTCCCTACGCCCCTTCGAGGGTGAGCTGGCGATAGGGCGAGAGTCCGGACACGCCGACCCCGACGAGGCGGAGCGCGCCCGGCCTGTCGCGCAGCCCTCGATCTAGGAGACCGCATGCGACCTCGCCGATGACGTCCGGCTCGTCGACCCCAGCGGGAAGCGTCGTCGAGCGCGTGCGGATGGAGAAGTCGCCGTAGCGAAGCTTTGCTGTCACCGTGCGACCGGAGAGACCTGAGTTACGAAGCCGCTCGGCGACGAGCTCGGCGAGGCGTCGCACCTCGGCGTGGAGAACAGCCCGCTCGGAGACGTCGCGGGCGAACGTGTCCTCGGCAGAGACAGAAACGGCCTCGCCTCCCAGCTCGAGATCGCGAGGATCGATCCCGCGCGCGCGATCGCGGAGCAGGGGGCCGAGCGACCCCGGGAGCAGCGTCTTGAGCGCAGCATCGGAGAGGGACGCGAGCCCGCCGATCGTGGCGATCGACGCGACGCGAAGGCGCTCCTCCGCTCTCGGCCCGACCCCCGGAAGCAGTCGCACTGAAAGTGGCGCGAGGAAGCGAGCCTCGCTGCCGGGCGGGACGACCGTGACGCCACCGGGCTTCCGTCGGTCGGAAGCGATCTTGCACACGACCTTCGAGGTCGAGACGCCGAGTGAGCACGAGAGGCTCGTGGTCGCGCGCACAGAGGTCTGGATTGCGGAAGCGACGGCTCGCGCCCGTACGAAGTCCCGCGCGACCGGCGCGAGATCGAGATACCCCTCGTCGATCCCGGTCCGCTCGATCCGCGGGACGATCTCGGCGATCGTGTCCCAGACAGCGCGTGAGTACTGCTTGTAGAGGGCATGGCGCGGGCGGACGAAGACCGCGTGCGGGCAGCGCCGGATCGCCTCGGCCGCGCTCATCGCGGAGTGGATCCCGAAAGTTCGCGCGACGTAGTTCGCGGTCGCGACGACTCCGCGGCCCTGCGGGTCGCCGCCGACCACGAGCGGCTTCTCCCGCAGCTCCGGGTCCTCGAGCTCCTCGACGGCAGCGAAGAACGCGTCGAGGTCGAGGTGGGCCAAGATAGGCATGCAGTCAAGGCTAGAGGGCGCGACCGTCGGCCTTTCCAGTCATGCCGAAAAAGGCACCCAAGTTACAAGTTGTAACTTGGGATTCTCCGCGGCTTTATCGTTGGGGGCGTGGTCGTCGACGCTCCCCCGCTGCCGCCTCCCGCGATCGAGCAGCCGGCTCCGCGGCAGGTGTCGTACGGGCTCGTCACCGGGCGGGCGGCTCGCGGAACGAGGCGCGTGGTTGTCTCCGCGAATGGACGGGTGCTCGTCTCGAGAGAGCTTCGCGGCCGCCGGTTCTCGCTGCGCGTCACGCTCCCGCTCGGGGATGCGACGGTTCGCGTCACGACGCTCGCGCGCTCGGGGCAGCGCTCGTCCCGCGTTGTCCGCGAGGTCTACGGGCTACCTGGCTCCGCCCGCCCGCGGCTCGTCCAACCTCGGCTCAACGCTCCCCTCGCGCGCGACCTCCGGGGGCTTGTGAGGCGCTACAGCGGGACGGCCGGTTTCTACGTCCAGAGCCTCACCGGAGGGGCCGGCGCGGCCTGGAACGCCAAGGCTCGTTTCCCGGCGGCGTCGACGCTCAAGCTCGCGATCGCGACGGCGGTGCTTGCCGACCACTCCGGCATTCCGTCTCGCGGGTCCTATGTCTCCGGCCTCCTGCGGGAGATGATCACGGTCTCCGACGACGCCGCCGCGAACGCCCTCGAGGTCTGGCTCGCGGGCTCGACGAGCGCCGGCTCCCAGCAGGTGAACGCGCTCATGCGCTCGCTCGGCCTCGTCGACTCGATCATGTACGGCGGCTACGAAGTGCGGTCCCTCTCCGGAGCGATCCCCGTTCGCGTGGACGATCAGCCCGCGTTCGGGTTCGGCAAGCACACGACCGCGTGGGACATGACCTCTCTCTGGCGCGCGATCTGGCTGGCCTCCGGCGGCCGGGGGCCTCTGCGCGCTGAGCAGACGGGGTTCACGCGCGCGGATGCCCGCTACCTCCTCTGGCTCCTCGCACACGTACGCGACACCCCGAAGCTCGACGGAATCGTCGGCAAGCGACTTGACGTCGCCGTCCTCCACAAGGCCGGGTGGATCTCGACGGTTCGGCACGACACCGGTCTCGTCTTCTGGCACGGCGGCGTCTTTGTGGCTGGCGTGATGACGTGGAAGCCAGGCGGGATCGGCCTCTCCTCGGACGTCCTCGCCGGCAAGATCGCGGCGGCAGCGCTCAGGCGCTTTCAGCGACTGCCTCGTTAGCGGCCCCGCGCTCGTGCCTTGCGCCAACATCCCTGGAGGCGCCCGCTTCGCGGCCGCTGTGCCGCGTTCTCGTCGAGCGTCTGCGCCCCGCGACGGCAACCGCACCGAGGTCGCTACACTTTTCGAACTAACTACGCGATACGTACGAAGGAGAGCTCGTGAGCGCAAATCAGACCCGTCTGCTGCTCGTCCCCTTGGAAGACATCGTCGTCTTCCCCAACATGAATGTCACTCTCACCGTCGACGTCGGCGACGAGGACCGCGTCCTGCTCGTGCCGAAGCACGAGGGCGAGTACGCCAAGGTCGGGACGGTCGCCGAGGTGACCGACCGGATCCGGCTTCCTGGCGGCGGGCATGCAGTCGCGCTCGCGGGCCTTTCGCGTGGAATTGCAGGGGCCGCCGCAACTGACAGCCAGGGCCGCCTCTTCGTCGACGTCGAGGAGCACCCGGACGAGGAGAGCGCGGACGGGAAGATCCGCGAGCTCGAGCGCGAGTACCGCGCCGTCGTGGAGGAGATTCTCGAGATGCGCGGAGACGACGGACGCATCGCCGCCTTCGTCCGCTCGATCACCGAGCCCGGCGCGCTCGCCGACACGTCTGGCTATTCGCCCGATCTCACCTTCGAGCAGAAGGTGCGGCTCCTCGAGACCGTCGACGTCCGGGAGCGGCTCGTGCTGGCGCTCGAGCTCCAGCGGGAGCGCCACGCGTTGATGCAGGTACGCAAGCGGATCCAGGACGACGTCGAGTCAGGTGTCGAGAAGCAGCAGCGCGAGTACATCCTCCGCCGGCAGCTCGACTCCATCCGTAAGGAGCTCGGCGAGGACGAGGGATCGGTCGTCGAGGAGTACCGCACGAAGATCGCCGACGCGGAGATGCCCGAGAACGTGTCCGTCGAAGCCGAGCGTGAGCTCTCGCGGCTCGAGCGCATGGGCGACCAGTCGCCGGAGGCCTCGGTCATCCGCAACTACCTCGACTGGCTGCTCGCCGTGCCGTGGAGCAAGCGCTCGGAAGAGCGGCTCGACCCGAAGCACACGCGCGAGGTTCTCGACGCCGACCATGCGGGTCTCGAAGACGTCAAGGACCGGATCGTCGAGTACATCGCCGTCGCCAAGCTCCGCAAGGAGCGCGGGGTGGAGGACGACAAGCGCTCCGGCGCGATCCTCACGTTGATCGGCCCGCCCGGTACGGGCAAGACGTCGATCGGCGAGTCGGTCGCCCGCGCGACCGGACGCGAGTTCGTCCGCATGTCGCTCGGCGGCATCCGCGACGAGGCCGAGATTCGTGGCCACCGGCGCACGTACATCGGCGCGCTGCCCGGACGGCTCGTGCGCGCGCTTCGCGACGCGGGGACGATGAACCCGGTGATCATGCTCGACGAGGTCGACAAGGTCGGCGCCGATTGGCGCGGCGATCCTTCGTCGGCTCTGCTCGAGGTGCTCGATCCGGCGCAGAACCACTCGTTCCGCGACCACTACCTCGACGTCGAGCTCGACCTCTCGAACGTCTTCTTCATCGCTACCGGGAACATGGCCGAGACGATCCCCGGCCCGCTGCTCGACCGGATGGAGGTGATCCGGTTCGACGGCTACACGACCGACGAGAAGGTCGCGATCGCAAGTGGCTACCTGTGGCCGCGCCAGCGCGAGCGGAACGGCTTGCGCGAGGACGAGGTCTCGATTCCCGACGAGTCGCTCGACCTCGTCGTCACCGAGTACACCCGCGAGGCGGGCGTGCGCCAGCTCGAGCGCGAGCTCGGCACCTTGCTTCGCAAGACCGCGACGAAGATCGCGGCGGAGGAGGTCGAGGCGCCGATCGAGATCGACTCGGCCGCCGTCCGTGACGCCCTCGGCCGGCAGAAGGTCTACCGCGAGGTCGCCGAGCGCACCGCAGTGCCCGGGGTGGCTACCGGTCTCGCCGCCACGGCCACGGGTGGCGATGTCCTCTTCATCGAGGCCACGTCCCACAAGGACGGCGACAAGCTCGTCCTCACCGGACAGCTCGGCGAGGTGATGAAGGAGTCCGCCCAGATCGCGATCTCCACCGTCCGCGCGCTCGCGACGAGGCTCGGGATCGACGAGGACGCCTTCGAGAACCGCGCGTTTCACGTGCACGTGCCGGCGGGCGCGATCCCGAAGGACGGGCCCAGCGCCGGAATTACGATGGCGACCGCGATCGCGTCGCTCCTCACGGACCGCCCTGTGAAGCACACCGTCGGGATGACCGGCGAGATTACGCTCCAAGGCCGCGTTCTCCCGATCGGCGGGCTCAAGCAGAAGGTGCTCGCGGCGCATGCCGCCGGCATCACCGACATCATCATCCCGGAGCGGAACCGCGCCGACCTTGCGGAGATCCCGGACAAGGTGAAAGAGGACGTCACCTTCCATCCGGTCATGTCGATCGACGAGGTGCTCTCGCTCGCGCTCGAGGAGAAGCCGGTCGAGTCGAATGTGGCGCTGTAAGACTCAGGTTCCCGTCCCCGAGGAGGTCCGCCGCGTGGCGGACATCCTCGAGCGACGCTATGCGGTCTCGATCCTGTACGCCTCGCACCACGGCTGCACGCGTTTCACCGAGTTCCGCCAGGCGCTCGGCGAGATTCCGCCGGGAACGCTTGCGCAGCGGCTTGTCGAGCTCGAGCGGGCCGGCGTCCTCCGTCGCGAGGTGCTCGACGCCCGGCCGCCGCGAGTCGAGTACGTGCTGACGAGCGAAGGGCTGCGGCTGCGCGCGGTCCTGGATGCGCTTGCAGCGTGGGCACGCCCATAGTCCCGCCCCCTTTCGGCAATACTTCATAAAATGAAGCGAGCAGAGCGCCTGGCCCATCCCTACCGCGACCTCGACGTCATCGACTCGAGGGCGCCGCGGTTCAACCAGGCAGTGGTCGGTGTCCTCGCCGCGGTCGCCGTGCTCACCGGCTGGTGGTGGATTCTCGGGCTACTCGCCCTCCAGCTCGCGATCGGGCTCACACTCGGCCGCCGGTTCTGCCTTCCTTGCCTTGCGTACTTCGAGCTCGTGCAGCCCGTGCTCGGAGAAGGCCGGCTCGAGGACTCGCGTCCGCCACGGTTCGCGAACATCGTCGGCGCAGTGTTTCTCTCCGCCGCAACGCTCGCGTTTGCGCAAGGCGTGGACGTTGTGGGCACGGTCCTCGGCTCGCTCGTCGCGGTTCTCGCGCTCCTTGCCTCCGCAACAGGGCTCTGCGCAGGCTGCGAGGCGTACAAGCTGGGGCATCTTCTCACCGGGCGGCGCTTCGTCTCCTGCCCGATCCCGGCACGCCCGAGCGCGGGGTCGCGCCGAGGCTGAGCCCGAGCATCTAAGGCGGGCCTCAATTGCCAAAGCCCGTCTGCCGATAGCGATGCGGTGACCCTCGCGCGCCCCCATCGCGCGTTCTTCCTCATCGCGACCGCGTTCGCTCTCGCCTACGTGTCGCTTCCGCACGACAGCGCGCTCTATAACCGCTGGTACCAGCTCTTTCCGATAGCGGCAGTCACGGCCACGCTCGTCGGAGTGACGATCAATCGGCCGCGCTCGCGCACGCCCTGGTATCTCGTCGCGGCCAGCGGTCTCTGTGCCATTGCGACCGACGCTGTCTACGCGGTCGATCTCGAGCGCGACGGAACCGTCTCTTTCCCCTCCACGGCCGATTTCGTGGCGCTCGCCTCGTACGTCATCCTCGCCGCGGCGTTGCTCCTGATGATTCGCAAGCAGGCGCCAGGGCGCGACGTGGCCAGCCTCGTCGACGCCGGCATCGTGACTGTGGGGGTGGCGATCGTCGGGTGGACGTTCGTCGTGCAGCCCAACCTAACGCTGGATTCGGGAGCGTTCGGAACGATCGTCGCACTGGCGTTCCCCGTACTCGACGTCCTGCTCGTCTCACTCGCGGTCCATATGCTCTTGGGCCCGAGCTTCCGCTCGCCGGCGCTCGCGATGGTGACGACGGCACTCGTGTTCCAGCTCGTCGGCGACGGGCTCTACGGATTCGGGTCGTTGCACGGCTGGTACAGAGCCGGGGACACGGTTGACGTCTTCTTCGTCCTCGCGGCCGTCCTCTGGGGAACGGCAGCTCTGCATCCCTCCATGGTGGAGCTGACCGAGCCGAGCGCCGATCCCGAGATGCGGCTCAGCGGAAAGCGACTCGCAGTGCTCTCGGGGGCGACGCTGACGGCGCCGGTCATGCTCGCGGTTGGGGCTCTACGCGCCGGCAGCAACGAGCTGCTCGTCATCGTGGGCGCCGCGACGATGCTTTCGGCGCTCGTCATCGTGCGGCTCGCCGGGCTCGTCGCCCGGCACGAACGCGCCGAGCGACGCGAACGTGCTCTCGCCGAGGCGGCTGCGGCACTGGTCGTCGCCTGGACGCCTGAGAACATTCAGCGCGTCGCCGTCGACTCTGCGCTCGAGATCGTCGGCGCGGAGGGAACGACCGTTGGACTGGTCCTCGAGGGCGCGGGCGCTCCGCGCATGGTCGCCGCGGCCGGGGAGCGCGCGAAGGCCGTGCTGGTTCACGGG
>JBBDMN010000251.1:0-2152 GCA_040878305.1 Gaiellaceae bacterium | reverse complement strand
AGCCGAAGCCGGCGAGGACCGCGCGTGAGCCACGTGTATTGCCCAGAGTGCGGCTTCCAGAACCCGGAGACCGCGAACTACTGCTCGAGGTGCGGAGCGCTTGTCGTCGTAGAGACCGGCTCCGAGACGACGATGAGCTTCGAGGTCGACGAGGCGGGTGACGAGGTCGAGTCGCTGCTCGCGTCGCTCGGGATCAAGGGCCCGGCGCTCGTCGTCCGGTCGGGCGGCGGCATGGCTGGACAGTCCTTCCAGCCTGCCGACGGGCGGACGCTCGTGGGTCGCTCGCCCGAGTGCGACATCTTCCTCGACGACGTGACCGTGTCGCGGCAGCATGCGGAGATCCTCCGGGAGGGCAGCACGTTCACGATCCGCGACCTCGGCAGCTTGAACGGCACCTACGTGAACCGAAAGCGCATCGAGTCCGCCGAGCTCGAGGACGATGACGAGGTCCAGATCGGGAAGTACCGATTGACCTTCCTTCAGCGATGACAACTATGGCGACGTCGAGCCGCACGGAGGGCGGAGCAGAGCCGAGGCTTCGGACCATCGGTGCCGTGTGCGAGGAGCTGCGCGACGACTTCCCGGACATCTCCGTGTCGAAGATCCGGTATCTCGAGGATCAAGGCCTGATCGCGCCGGGCAGGACTCGCGGCGGCTATCGACTTTTCTCGCCGGACGACATCGAGCGCCTATCCACGATCCTGCGGCTGCAACGAGACGAGTTCCTGCCTCTCCGCGTGATTCGCGAGGTGCTCGACGGCCCCGGGACTTCGGCCGAGACGACGCGGCGGCGCAGCGTCGGGCTCACCGAGCGCGAGGACGAGATCGACGCAGCCGAGCTTCTAGATCGCGCGTCGGTCTCACCCGACTTCGTCAAGGAGCTCGAGGAGTACGGCGTCGTTCAGTCGCGCATCGATGCGGGCGAGCATCTCTACCGGGAGAGCGAGGCAGACATCGCCGCCGCGTGCGCTCGACTTTCCCGCTTCGGGATCGACGCCCGACATCTCCGCACGTTCTTGAACGCCACCGGTAGGCAGTCGACGCTGGTCGAGCAGCTCGTCGCACCGGGCCTTCGCTCGCGAAACCCGGAGCGCCGCAAGGGCGCACTCGACGACCTGGAGTCGCTCGCGCGCGTCGCGCAGGAGCTATCGCACCTCCTCTTCCTGCGCGATCTCCGCGGCGTCGTCGAGCGAAGCGGATGAGCCTCGACCTCGGGGACCGCATACGCGACGTCCCCGACTTCCCGACGGAAGGAATTCTCTTCAAGGATCTGATGCCGCTCATCGCAGATCCTGAGTACTTCGCGGAGACGATTCGTCGCCTCGCAGAGTGGGCGAGACCTCGGGAGCCGGATCTCATCCTCGGTGCGGAGGCGCGCGGCTTCATCTTCGGAGGCGCGCTCGCATACGAGCTCGGCTCGGGCTTCATCACAGCGCGCAAGCCGGGAAAGCTTCCGCGCGAGACGGTGGAAGCGACATACGACCTCGAATACGGGACGGACAGCCTGCAGATCCATCGTGATGCCGTGCCTCGCGGGGCGCGCGTCGTCGTCCTCGACGACGTCCTTGCGACCGGCGGGACTGCGCGGGCCAAGATCGAGCTCGTCGAGGTCCTCGGCGGCGTTGTCGCGGGCGTGCTGTTCGTTATCGAGCTGACGTTCCTGAATGGACGTGAACGGCTCGAGGGGTATGACGTTCATTCGTTGATCCAGTATTGAGGGCCAGGCAACCCTCGCACCTACCCGGGGAGGCAGACCTCGCCGTACGGCCAGTGCCGGCGTCCGGCGGTAGGGCTACAACGAGACTATGTACGACCCGCTGACGAGCACCTACTCGTTCCCATGTCCACACGGTCGTGACGCGAAGGTTCCGCTCTCGGCCTTCCGCTTACTGGAGCGCCTGCCGGGAGCGGCGCATCCGGCGGTCTACAGCGTCCTCTTCGCCTGTAGGTGCGGACACGACCATCCCGGCCTCGTCTCGCACGACGAGCTCGACTGGGCGCCTCTCGGAACGGGGGCGCAGACGACGTTCCGGAACCTGATGACGTCACACGATGAGCTGCTTGCCTCCGAGCTCACCGACCTCGCCGCGGCACGAATCCGAGCGGGGGAGTGGCCGTGGAGCTTCTTCTGCTTCCTCGAAGGCCGCCCGCG
>JBBDMN010000250.1:0-12027 GCA_040878305.1 Gaiellaceae bacterium | reverse complement strand
CGCGCTCGTAGTGCGAGCGCGAATGTGCGCCGAACAAGGTTACGCGGGTCTTGCCGTCGCGGAAGAGCATCACCGTCGGCAGCGAGAGGACGCCGTAGCGGCTCGGGACGGCGAGGTTCTCGTCGACGTTCATGCGCACGAGACGAACGCGGCCTTCGTACTCCTCGGCGATCCCGACCAGATGCGGCTCGATCGCCTCGCATGGCTTGCACCACGGCGCCCAGAAGTCGACGATGACAGGTACCGGGGAGGCGAGCACCTCTTCGGCGAAGGTCTCGTCGGTGACCTCGTCCACTACAACCGTCCCGTCAGAGCGCGCAGGCGAAGGAGCGGCACCTTCCAGATCGCCTCGGCGACGATCGAGCCCGTCATCTTCGACGCGCCCGCCCGCCGCTCGGTGAAGCGGATCGGGATCTCCTTCACGCGCAGACCCGCCCGCAGCACGCGATAGGTCGCCTCGATCTGGAACGCGTACCCGTGGGCGGACAACGCGTCGAGGTCGATCGCCTCGAGCGTGACGCGGCGGAAGCACTTGAAGCCGCCGGTGAGATCGCGAACGCGCACCCCCAGGAGCACCTGCGCGTAGATGCAGCCCCCGCGCGAGACGAAACGACGCACGAAGCTCCAGTTCTCGGTCCCGCCGCCCGAGACGTAGCGCGAGCCCAGCACGAGATCTGCGTCCTCGATTGCCTCGATGAGACGGGGCACGTCGGCCGGGTCGTGCGAGAAGTCGCAGTCCATCTCGAGGAGGAGCTCGGCACCTTCGGCGAGCGCGCGCCGGAACCCGGCCACGTACGCAGGCCCGATCCCCTCCTTCTGCGCCCGGTGGAGAACGGACACCCATGGAAGCTCTTCAGCGAGGCGGTCGGCGATCTCGCCGCTCCCGTCCGGAGAGCCGTCGTCGATGACGAGGATCCCGTCGCGCGAGGTGTCGAGCACCTCCCCGAGCGCGCGCACCATCTGCTCCAGGTTCTCGCGCTCGTTGTAGGTGGGGAGGCAAACGACGGCTCGAGGCATCGCCGTATCATCGCCGCATGGCCAAGACGCTGCCCCGGAACGCGGAGCTCGCCGACCAGCTCGACCTCCTCGCCGACATCTCCGAGATCCTCGCGGAGGAGTCGTTCAAGATCATCGCGTACCGGCGCGCGGCGACGAGGATCCGCGAGACACCGGGTCCCGTGGCCGAGCTCGCGCTCGCCGGGCGCGCGACGGATCTCCCTGGGATCGGGAAGACGATCGAGCAGAAGGTGCTCGAGATCGTGAACGACGGCGAGATGCACGCCCTCACGAGGAGACGCGAGCGGGTTCCTGTCGGGGTCGTCGACTTCCTGCGCCTCCCGGGGGTCGGCCCCAAGACTGCAGCTCGGATCTGGACGGAGCTCGGCGTTACGACGCTCGACGGGCTGCAAGCGGCGGCCGAGGAGGGCCGGCTGCGCGACCTCTCGGGACTCGGCGCGAAGAGCGAGGAGAAGATCCTGCAGGCCCTGGCCGCGGGGGTGGGACGCAAGGCGCCGGGCGAGAATCGCGGGCTGCTCGGCCTCGGGCTGCCGGCAGTGCAGGCCGTCGTCGCCGAGCTCTCCGAGCATCCGGCCGCGATCGCCGTCTCGGAAGCCGGCAGCGTTCGGCGCCGGCGCGAGACCGTGCGCGACCTCGACCTGATCGCGACCTCGTCGGACGCGCCCGCGCTGATCGCAGCCTTCTGCGAGGCGCCCTGGGTCGCAGAGGTCGTAGCCCGCGGCGACACGAAGGCGACCGTCGGTGGCCACCAGGGCCTTCGCTTCGACCTCCGGGTGGTGCCGCCCGAGTGCTACGGCAACGTGCTCCAGCACTTCACCGGCTCCAAGGATCACAACGTGGCGCTACGCGAGGACGCCGTGCGCCGCGGCCTCTCGATCTCCGAGTACGGCGTCACCACGGTCGAGACTGGCGAGGTCGTCACGCACGCGAGCGAGGAGGAGCTCTACGACTACCTCGGCTACACGTACATCCCGCCCGAGCTGCGCGAGTCGGGCGGCGAGCTCGCCGCTGCGCGCAACGGAGCGCTTCCCGAGCTCGTCCAGCTCTCCGATCTCCGCGGGGAGATGCACTGTCACTCCACCTGGTCCGCAGACGGGAAGAGCTCGATCGAGGAGATGGCGCTCACCGCGAGGGGGCGAGGTTTCAAGTTCATGTGCCTGACCGACCACTCCCACTACCTGCGCGACGGCAGGGTCGAGGCGCAGTGGAAGGAGATCGAGGAGGTCAACGAACGGGTCCAGCCGTTTCGAGTCCTCCGCGGGATCGAGCTGAACATACGCGCGGACGGGTCGCTGGACGTCGCTGACGACCTGCTCGCCGAGCTCGACTGGGTGGTCGCGTCGCTTCACACGTCGTTCGACCGCTCTCCGACCGAGCGAATTCTGGGCGCGATCGAGAGCCCGCACGTCGACTGCATCGGCCATCTCACCGGTCGGCGGATCCCGAAGCGTGCTGGCGCCGAGATCGACATCGAGCGCGTGGTGGAGCGGGCAGCCGAGACGGGCACTGCGCTCGAGATCAACTCGCAGCCGGACCGGCTCGACATGCGCGACACGCACGCGCGGCTCGCGGGAGAGGCGGGCGTCCTGATTCCCGTTACGACGGACGCGCACTCGACGAGCGCACTCGGCTACGCGGAGCTCGGCGTCGGTCTGGCACGCAGAGCCTGGCTGACGAAGGCACAGGTGTTGAACACGCGCTCGTGGCGCGAGATCGAGAAGCTCCGCAAGTGAGCTTTCGCGAGGACGGGATCGCGGCGGTCGACTGGGTCGCGTCCTACCTCGAGGGCGTACGCGACCTTCCGGTGCTCGCGCAAGTGGAACCGGGCGAGATCCGCTCGGCGCTTCCGCTTTCCCCGCCCGAGGATCCCGAGCCCTTCTCCTCGGTGCTCCACGATCTCGACAAGGTGCTCATGCCCGGGATCACGCACTGGCAGAGCCCGCGCTTCTTCGCGTACTTCGCGACGACGGGCGCCGAGCCCGGAGTGCTCGCCGAGCTCTTGATCGCGGGGCTCAACCAGGTCGGGATTCTCTGGCGCACCTCGCCCGCCCTCCAAGAGCTCGAGGAGGTGACGCTCGACTGGCTCGCCCAGCTGCTCGGCCTCCCGCCCGAGCTGCACGGACACATCGAGGACACGGCCTCGACCGGAGTGCTGTCGGCGCTCGCGGTGGCTCGAGCGCTACGCCCGGGTCGGCGCGTCGTTCTCTGCTCCGAGCACGCGCACTCCGTTGCCGACAAGGCCGCCAAGCTGCTCGAGCTCGAGCTGCGCAAGGTTCCCGTCGACGACGAGTTTCGCTTGCGGCCTGAGCTGCTCGAGCTCGACGACGCCTGTGCCGTGATCGCGACGATCGGGACGACGGGCGCAGCGGCTGTCGATCCGGTCCCCGCGATCGCCGACGCGTGCGCCGCGGCCGGCGTCTGGCTGCACGTGGATGCGGCCTACGCGGGCTCGGCGGCTGTCTGCCCGGAGCTTCGTCCCCTGTTCGCGGGTTGGGAGCGAGCCGACTCGATCGGCGTGAACCCGCACAAGTGGCTCGGGGTTCCGATGGACTGCTCGGCGCTGTGGACCAGCCGCCCGGACGACTTCCGGCGCACGTTCAGCCTCGTTCCCGAGTTTCTGCAGTCGCCCGACGACGCGGTGAACCTCAGCGAGCTCTCGATCCCGCTCGGGCGGCGCTTTCGCGCGCTGAAGCTGTGGGCCGTCCTACGTTGCTTCGGACGGACGGGCTTACAGGAGCGGATCCGCGAGCACATCCGACTCGCGGCGCTGTTCGAGGAATGGGTGCGGAACGAGCCCGGATGGGAGGTCGCCGCGCCGCGGCACTTCTCGCTCGTGTGCTTTCGCCGCGACGGATCAGACGAGCAGAACGAGCGCCTCCTCGAGCGTGTGAACGCGTCCGGCGAGGTCTTCCTCTCGCATGCGCGCTTGGGCGCCCGCTATGCGCTCCGGCTGGCGATCGGGAGCTTTCGCACGACCGAGGACGACGTCCGGCTTGCGTGGGACGTGCTGCGTCGCGAAGCCGCCAGGCGCTAAGAAGCGACCTTGACGTAAAACTGGGTTGCGACGAGTGCGCGCCCGGCTCCAGCGGGGCCGGCGCCCGAATCGCGGACGATCCGGCCAGTTGCGATGAGCTCTCCAGCGGCGATGCGCTCGTGCGCATGACCGCGCTCGGCGTGGGTGGTGCGGATCTTTGAGAGGTCGACGCGAGAGACATTCGTGTGGCGTCCTGAGTTGAGGAGTGTGCCGTGCGTCGAGAAGCACGGCGTCGCGATGCAGCGCACGCCGTTGTCCCGCAGAACTCGAAATGGTCCTTCGGACGTCCCTGGCGCGCTCGACGCCGGCCAGACCTCGGAGACCACGAGCGTCGGGAGCTCGGGAAAGCCCGCGACGCGTCCTCTCACGATCGTTCCCCGGGCGAGTGCGAGACCCGCAGCGACGAGGCTCCCGAGTCTCGTTCGAAGCTGCTCCGAGGCTCGGATCCGCGAGACGTCGACGGAGGCGACATAGCACTCACGGCTCGTGAACAGCCCTCCGCACGAGGTGGCGTTTCTGTTGACCAGTCGCACCCAGACGCCACCGCAGATCGGTGAGGGGCAGAGGCGAGGGTCGCCTCGCCCGAGGTAGTACGAGGACACGCTTCGGGGCGGATCGCTCGCGGCAGGCGCGGCCCCGACCAGCAGCACCACGCCGGCCAGGAGTCCGACAAAGCAGGCTCGGCTGGTCATCTCCTTACGATACGCCCGTGCGCCTCGTCGCCATCGGCCTCGTCGCGGGAGTGTTCTCTGCGGTCTTCGGGGTCGGCGGGGGAATCATCGCGGTACCCCTGCTCATCCTGTTCGCGCACGTACCGGAACGCATCGCCACTGCTACGTCGCTGGGGGCGATCGGGATCACCGCCCTGGCGGGGGTGATCGTCTTCGCGTTCCGTGGAGAGGTGGAGGTCGGCTACGCGGCGCTGCTCGGCCTTCCCGCCGCAGTCGGCGCGCTCCTCGGGACGTCCCTTCAGCAGCGCATCACGACGACGACACTGACCTACGGATTCGCCGCGCTCCTCACTGCTGTCGGTGCGTGGCTCCTCCTCGCATGACGACGACGACCATCGTTCTCGCGATCGCGCTCGGCCTTCTGGCCGGCGTCGCGGCGGGACTCTTCGGCATCGGAGGCGGGATCCTCTTCGTGCCCGCGCTCGTCGCGCTCGGCTTGGGCCAGATCGAGGCGCAGGCCACGTCCCTGCTCGCCATCCTGCCCACTGTGCTCGTAGGCGCGGCGAGTCAGCGCCGCTACGGGAACCTTCGAATCCGGATCGCGCTGATCGTCGGAGTCGCGTCGATAGGAGGAGTCGAGCTCGGAGCGCGCATCGCCACGGCGCTTCCCGAGGAGACGCTTCGCCGGCTGTTCGCCGTGCTTCTCTTCGCGGTCGCGATCCAGCTTGCGTGGCGAGCGCACCGTGGACGTGCGCGGTACCCTGAATCGCCGTGACTCGTGTCGTCGCGCTCGCCTGCGCGGTCCTGGCCATCTCGACTGCGCTGGCGGCCGCCGCGCCGCCCCCTCGGAGCGCCGCAACCGCGTCCAGCGCCGTTCTCATGCGGATCACGATCCCCGGCGAGGACACGGTGTCGCTCGGGGATCTCGCCTGGCCGACGAGCACGAGCGTCGACGTGCAGTCGTTCCAGTATCCGGACGACGGCTCGATCGTCAGCTTGGGCCGCTCGCGCGCGGCGGTCACCGCTCAGCCCGGCGAGGCCGCGACCGCACAGGCCTTCGCCGAGGCGACCGTCTTCTCTCTCTTCAACGGTGAGGTCACTGCAGGGCAGATCACCGCGTCGACGAGCGCCGGCGCGAGTGCACGCTCGGCGGGCGCGACCGTCGACTCCTCGACGGTTCAGGGCTTGCGAGCCCTGGGACAAGACGTCTCCACCTCACCCGGCGGGGCGGCATCCCTGAGCGACTGGGGGAGCCTCTCGGTTCTCTCTCAGGACAGCGGTGCCCGCAAAGAGGGGCCACCTGGCGCCCAGGGCCGGGTCGTCGCACTTCGCATCCGGCTGACCGCGGCGCACGGAGGGCTCCCCGCGGGCAGCGAGATCGTCGTCGGCACCGCTCAGGCGACCGCGGTTGCCGTGCTCCCACCCACGCCTCGTCCGGGCAAGAAGCCCACCCCTCCCACCCCGACGCCCAGCCCAACTGGCCCGCCCCTTCCGACCGCCCCGGAGCCGGACACACCGCACGAGGCGGTCCCTGGCGGCCCGGTGCTCGTCTCACCAGAGGTCAGCGCCCAGCTCTCGGCCGCGGGGTATGTGTTCCCCATCTTTGGCACCGTCTCGTTCGGAGACAGCTTCGGTGGGCCGAGGCCGGGCATCCCCGGGGGCTGGCACCACGGGGAAGACATCTTCGCGCCCGAGGGCGCGCCGATTCTCGCGGTCGCCGACGGAACGATCCACACGGTCGGCTTCATCAAGCTCGGCGGGTATCGCATGTGGTTGCGAGACGACCTCGGCAATCAGTTCTACTACGCCCACCTCTCGGCGTACTCGCCCCTCGCAATTGAGGGGAAGAGGGTCGAAGCAGGTGACGTGATCGGGTTCGTCGGGGATACCGGCGACGCCGACGGAGGAGCGCCTCATCTTCACTTCGAGATCCATCCGGCCGCGATGATCGGGCTGGGGTACGACGGTGTCGTCGCCCCCTACGCGATCCTCATCGCCTGGCGGCGCGCGGAGGACATCTCCTTCGCGGCCGGACGGATCTACATCCCTACTGGTCCCGGCGCGACGACCCTGCCGCCCCCTGGGGCGGTGCTGCTGCAGGCCGACGACATCGCGTCGACCAGCGGGCTCGTGCCGGGCGCGCTCGAGCGTGCGCTAGCCCGTTAGGAGCAAGACCGGAATCCGCTTGGCGGATTCCGGTCTTGCGACATCCCTGAAGGCGCTCGCTTCGCGGCCGCGGCGCTCTTCGTTCGGGATCGAGGCCTCAGCTCAGGAGTCGCTCTTGATCTCCGAGCCGTTGCCGCTCTCGGCAGCGAAGTCGTCGCCGAACTCGTCGTACCCGTCGCCGTTCCCGCCCGCGATGCGGTTCATGATCCAATCGCGGGTCGTCTGGCCCGTCCACGGGTTGTAGAGGACGCCGAGCGTCACGCCGGTGAGCAGAACCACGTTGCGAGCCTTGTGTCCGCTCTTCTCGCCCTTGATCCGGTCGGACGCGTCCGAGAGGTCCGAGACGAGCTCCTGGAGCTCCTTCTGGAAGTCCTTCCCGGAGATCTTCCTAGCCTTACCGGTGACGCCTTCGCCCTTCGAAACCTTCTCGTAGAGCTCGCGTGCCGCGGCGAATGCCGTGATCAGGTCTTCCCGCAGCTCGGGATCCTCGATTGCGCGCTTGACGTACGGGCGCACCGCCTCGGCAGTGTCTTTGGTCTTGGCCATGGTGTTCCCCAACCTTTCGTCGAAGTCGTATGAAGTATGTCGGCTACGATCGCCCGGGTGCGGGCGGTCATGGTTGTTCTTCTCCACCCGAGGCGACTTCTAACCCTTATCGCCGGATTCGTCGGCGCCGCGATCTATGTGTGGATCGCCGCAGTTCGCTCTGTACCTGGCGTTCGGCGGCGCAAAGTCGCATCGCGCGAACGATGGCGATTGCGTAAGCGAAAGGACGGCCGATCGAGCGGCTGACCCGGTTCGTCCTCCGGCACCGTTGGCTCGTCCTTGCGGCCTGGTTCGTCGTGTTCGGGGTCTGCGGCTTCGCGTCCTCGCTCCTCGCCGACCTCCTGACGAACCGCTTCACGCTGCCCGGGACCGACACGCACCGCGCGGAGCTGATCCTCGAGGAGCACTTCGGCCAGCGCACCACCGGCTCGTTCACCCTCGTCGTTGAGGGTGACGGGAACGCCAATGCCCTCGTCCCACCGGTGCGGGAGGCGGCTCAGAGGGCGGCAGACGAGCTCCCGACCGGCCGCCTCGTCTCGGTCACTCCGGTCACGGACGACGTCGTCGCAGCGCAGATCGTCTCCAACCTCGACCCGGCGGACTCGAAGGGCCGTACCGACGAGATGCGCGAGGCCGCCGGCGAGATTGCGGGTGCACGGGTGTACGTCACGGGTCAGGCGGCGATCGAGCACGACCTCGACCCGGTCTTCGCGGATGACCTCGCGAGGGGCGAGCTGATCGCGGTCCCGATCGCGCTCTTGATCCTCGTCTTCACCTTCGGAACGCTGGCGTTCCTACTCCCCTTCGCCTTCGTGATCGTGACGATCCCGACGACCCTCGGAATCATCTGGATCTTCGCCAACTTCATGGAGCTGACGACGTACCTGACGAATCTCGTGACCCTGATCGGGCTCGGGATCGCGATCGACTACTCGCTGCTCGTCGTCTATCGCTTCCGCGAGGAGCTCCGGCGTGGGGCGCCGCGGGACGAGGCGATCGTGACGACCATGTTGACGGCTGGACGCGCGGTCGTCTTCAGCGGCACGGCGGTCGCGATCGGGCTGGCGCTGCTCCTGTTCATGCCGCTTCCCTTCATGCGCGGGTTCGGCGTCGGCGGCCTGATCATCCCTGCCGTCTCCGTGCTTGCGGCGGTCACCTTCCTTCCCGCGGTGCTCTCCCTTGTCGGCAAGCCGCTCGACCGGGTGCGGCTGCTGCCGAAGAGCTGGCTCGAGCATCGCGCCGACCACGAGCGCGGCTTCTGGGCCGTGCTCGCGCACTTCATCATGCGGCACCCGAAGCTCGTTGCCGCGGCGTCGGCGGGGTTCCTCATCTTGCTCACGCTCCCCGTCCTCACGCTCGAGCTCGGGCCCGGGTCGAATGAAGGGATCCCGCGTGATATCGAAGCGGTGCAGGGGTACGACGTGCTCGGCGAGGCGGTCGGAGCCGGAGCGACGGCACCGACCGCGATCGTGATCGACACGGGCAGCCCGGGTGGAGCGCGCGATCCGGCGATCGCGGCGGCGCTCACGGAGCTAGGGCGGGGCCTCGACGCGGACCCCGAGGTCGCGGCGATCCGCTTCGAGCCGACCGCCCAGCACGTCGACCCCACCGTGCGCTACCTGAACGTCGAAGTGATCGGGAAACGGGACTACGGAAAGCCCGAGAGCCTCGAGTTCGTCGATCGGCTGCGCGGCGAAATCATCCCGGGGGCGGTTTTCCCGGAGAGCACGAAGGTGTACGCCGGTGGCGGGCCACCAGGCGGCAGGGACTTCATCGACCTCACGTACAGCTGGTTCCCGTGGCTCGTGCTGGCCGTGCTCGTGGCGACGTTCTTCCTGCTCATGCGGGCCTTCCGCTCCATCGTGATCCCCTTGAAGGCGATCGTGCTCAACCTGCTCTCGATCGGCGCGGCGTACGGTCTCATGGTCATCGTCTTCAAGTGGGGAGCGGGCGAGTGGGTGGGGCTCATTGCCTATGACCAGATCGAGGCGTGGATCCCGGTGATGCTGTTCGCGGTGCTCTTCGGCCTGTCGATGGACTACGAGGTCTTCCTCGTCTCGCGGATGCGCGAGGAGTGGGACAAGGGCGCGACGAACGAGGAGGCCGTCGTTCTCGGGCTGACGAAGACGGGCCGGCTCGTCACTGCCGCCGGGCTGATCATGTTCGCCGCGTTCATGGGCTTTGTCGCCGGCTCGATCGTCGGGCTGCAGCAGTTCGGGTTCGGGCTCGCGGCGGCGATCCTTATCGACGTCACGATCGTGCGGGCGCTCTTAGTCCCGAGCGCGATGAAGCTCTTCGGCAAGTGGAACTGGTGGATGCCCAACGGCATTGCGCGGGTCGTCCGCGTCGAGCCGTCGCCGCTCGGCGAGCACCGCGGCCGGCCGGAGCCCGCCCCGGCGAGCGGCGACTGAGCGGCGGAGCGACGCTGAGCTGACACCGCGCGCGGTTAGCATCCCCGCGTGCAACCTAAGGGTCTGATCTGCGCCGGGGGTGAGGCAACGCGTCTCGGCGAGCTGACCCGCGTCGCCAACAAGCACCTGCTGCCGGTCGGCCAGTGGCCGATGATCTACTACCCCTTGCAGCTCCTCCAGCTCGCCGGGATCCGGGACGTCCTCGTCGTCACCGGCAAAGGCCACGCGGGGCAGATGATCGACCTCCTCGGCGACGGGCGGCTCGCGCCCCGCGGCGGAGGAGACCCGATCCTGGAGCTCGATCTCACCTACAAGGTGCAGACGGAGCCCGGCGGGATCGCGCAGGTCGTCGGTATGGCGCGCGATTTCTCGGGCGGCGCGCCGCTGGTGGTCGTGCTCGGGGACAACATCTTCGAGCAGGCGCAGTCGGCTGCGCTGCGGGGTTGGGCCGAGGACGGGAGTCGCGCGCAAATCTTCGTCAAGGAGGTCGACGACCCCCAGAGCTTCGGCGTCGTCGTCTACGGCGACGCGGGCGCCGTCACGGACATAGTCGAAAAGGCCGGCGTCGTCGACATGCGGTACGACACTCCCCCCTCGTCGCACGCGGTCGTCGGTCTGTATTGCTACCCACGTGACGTGTTCGACGTGATCGCCAGGCTCGAGCCGTCGAGTCGCGGCGAGCTCGAGATCACCGACGTCAACCGCTACTACGCAACGGAAGGACGCCTCGATGCGAGCGAGGTCGAGGGCTGGTGGGAGGACGCTGGCAAGCATTGGCAGCACCTCGCGGAGATTGGGCGTCGCATCGACGAGACGGGAGCCAACAAGTGATCGAGGGCTTGGAGCGGATTCCGCTCGTCGTGCATGAGGACGAGCGGGGCTGGTTCTGCGAGCTCCGTCGCGACGGAGCGCTTCCCGCCCGCATGCCCCAGACGAACGTGTCCTTCTCCCGCGCCGGGGTCGTCCGCGGCCTGCACTTCCACGAACGGGGCCAGGACGACCTCTTCGCCTGCCTTCGGGGAACCGCGCGGGTAGTTGTCCTCGATCGCGAGTCAGGCGAGACGTACGCGGAGGACATCGGCGAGGACAACCGGGTCGCGCTCTACATCCCCGGTCGCCACGGACACGGTTTCGAGGCGCTGACCGACGTCCTCTTCTGCTACCACGTGACCGCCGAGTACGACCCGGTGAACCCGGACGAGCACACCATCCCCTGGAACGACCCGCGCGTCGCGCACCTATGGAGCACGAGCACACCGATCCTGTCCGCGCGGGACGCCGCCGTCGAGTCCTGATCACGGGCGCGGGGGGCCAGCTCGGCCACGCGCTTCAGATCGCCTTCGCGGACGACGATCTCGTCGCGCTCAGCCACGAGGACTGGGACGTTACCTTCCCGCCAAGTAACAGTCTGTTACAAGGCCAGCTCGACCTCGTTCTGCACGCGGCTGCGTGGACGGATGTGGACGAGGCTGAGGCCGACCCGCAGGGAGCTGCGGCGGTCAACGTCGGGGGCACGGCGAACGTCATTGCGCTCGGTGCGCCGACCGTCCTCTTCTCCTCGGACTACGTGTTCGACGGACGCAAAGGAGAGCCGTACGTCGAGTCGGACGGCCCGAGCCCGCTCTCGGTCTATGGGCGGACCAAGCTGCACGGCGAGGCGGCGGCGGGAAGCGACGCCTGGATCGTCCGCACGTCCTGGCTCTTCGGCCCGACCGGGCACAACTTCGTGCGAACGATGCTCCGTCTCGGGGAGGAGCGCGACGAGGTCGCGGTCGTCGCCGACCAGCGAGGGTGCCCGACCTACGTGGGGCACCTCGCCGCCGCTGTGCGCGAGCTTGTCGACGCCGACCGGTCGCGCGGGATCTGGCATCTCGCGGCGGACGGCGACTGTACATGGGCAGATTTTGCCGAGGCGATCTTCGAGGAGGCGAGTCTCGAGTGCAGCGTTCGTCGCATCACGACGGAGGAGCTCGCTCGTCCGGCGCCTCGTCCCGCCCACGCGATCTTGCGCAGCGAGCGGTCCGGCGCGCCTCTGCTCCCGCACTGGCGTGAGGGCCTCCGCGCCTGTCTCACCGAGCTTGGGCGCTAGCCTTCCCTGCGATGCGACTGCTCGTCACCGGCGGGGCTGGGTTCATCGGCTCGAACTTCGTCCACTACTGGCTCGAGCGCTACCCGGACGACC
>JBBDMN010000249.1:0-2199 GCA_040878305.1 Gaiellaceae bacterium | reverse complement strand
CGCTCGGCGTTTCCGCGCACGTAGCGCGCAGGCACCTCGACCGAGCGGACGAGCTCGAGCGTCGCGGTGGGCTCCCAGCCCCATGAGAGGTCTCCTGTCCAGACGATCAGATCGACACCCTCGTGACGCAGCTCGTCGAGCACTGCGGCGAGCGCGACAGCGTTGCCGTGGACGTCTCCGAGCACCGCGACACGGTGCACGTGCGTCAGCCGGTCGTGCGACCCGAGACCGCGAGCTGGTTCTCGGCGTGGATGATGCGCTGCTCGAGCTGCCAGCGATCGGCCGGCGACTCACCCCGCTCAACCTTCTCGAGCTCGGCTTTCGCAGTCTCGAGCTGGGTGCGTGCCCGCTCGTCGTCGATCTCCTTGACGTTCACGGCATCGTCGACGAGCGCCAGCGCCCGATCGAGCTCCACCTTGAAGAACCCCGGACCGGTCGCGAACTCGAGCACCTCGTCCGGGCTCACGTGGATGCGCGTCGACCCGGCCTTCAGCGTGGCGACGAGCGGCGCGTGCCGGGCGAGGACGCCGATCTCGCCCACGGCGCCGGGCACGATGATCATCTCCGCGCCTCCGTCGTACGCCGGTCCGTCCGGCGTGACAAGAGCGACGTCGAACTTCGGATGCGAGTCGGCCACGGCTCAGCTCATTGGCGCAAGACCAGAATCCGCTCGCGCGGATTCCGGTCGCGCGGAAGTCCCTAAAGGCGTCCGTTTTGCGGCCGCGGTGTCTGTGGTCTTCACGTCAAGCCTCTACGCGGCGACGGCTTCCGCCTGCTGCGCTTTCTCGACGGCGTCGTCGATCGTCCCGACCATGTAGAAGGCCGCCTCGCCGATCTCGTCGTGCTCCCCGTCGATGATCGCCCGGAAGCCGCGGATCGTGTCCTCGAGCTTGACGTACTTCCCGGGCGTTCCGGTGAACTGCTCGGCGACGAAGTTCGGCTGTGAGAGGAAGCGCTCGATCCGGCGCGCCCGGCCGACGACGAGCTTGTCCTCGTCGGTCAGCTCGTCCATGCCGAGGATGGCGATGATGTCCTGCAGGTCCTTGTAGCGCTGGAGGATCTGGAGCAACTCGGTCGCCGTGGAGTAGTGCTCCCCCGAGACAATGCCCGGCTGCAGAGCGCGGGAGTTCGAGTCGAGCGGATCCACTGCCGGGTAGATGCCCTTCTCGACGATCGCGCGAGAGAGGACGACCGTCGAGTCGAGGTGCGCGAACACGCTGGCCGGGGCGGGATCGGTGAAATCGTCCGCCGGCACGAAGATCGCCTGCACAGAGGTGACGGAGCCGGTGCTGGTCGACGTAATCCGCTCCTGGAGCTGGCCCATCTCCGAGGCGAGCGTCGGCTGGTACCCGACGGCGCTCGGCAGGCGCCCGAGCAGCGCCGAGACCTCGGAGCCGGCCTGGACGAAGCGAAAGATGTTGTCGATGAAGAGAAGCACGTCCTGGCCCTGCTCGCGGAAGTACTCGGCCATCGTCAGCCCCGAGAGGCCGACGCGGAGACGGGCGCCCGGCGGCTCGTTCATCTGGCCGTAGACGAGCGCGACCTTGTCGATGACCTCGGACTCGGTCATCTCGAGCAGGAGGTCGTTGCCTTCGCGCGTGCGCTCACCGACGCCCGCGAATACGGACACGCCGCCGTGCTCGCGCCCGACGTTGTGGATCAGCTCCTGAATGAGCACGGTCTTGCCCGTGCCCGCGCCACCGAAGAAGCCCACCTTTCCGCCCTTTACGAACGGCGCGATCAGATCGATGACCTTGATCCCGGTCTCGAAGATCTCGATCTTCGGGGAGAGATCGCGGAACGCCGGGGGGTTGCGATGAATCGGCCAGCGTTCGGTGCCCTCGGGAATCGGGCCCTTCTCGTCGATCGGCTCGCCGATCACGTTCCACAAGCGTCCGAGCGTCACGTCGCCGACGGGCACCGAGATCGGCGCCTCGGTGTCGACGCACATCGCGCCGCGTGCAAGGCCGTCCGTCGAGTCCATCGCAACCGCGCGGACGCGATCGTCTCCCAGGTGCTGCTGCACCTCGGCGATCAGCGCGCGCGTGGTCCCGTCTGCTTCGGGAACCTCGATGCGGAGGGCGGTGTAGATCTCGGGGAGCCGGTCCGTGAAGACGACGTCGATGACGACGCCCTTGATCTCGACGATCCGGCCTGTGTTTCGGCCGTCGCGCTCCTGCGTGTTCTGCATTCGACTCC
>JBBDMN010000248.1:0-2242 GCA_040878305.1 Gaiellaceae bacterium | reverse complement strand
CAGATGTGCGCGATCGGCCGCGCGCTGATGGCTCGACCGAAGCTCCTGCTTCTCGACGAGCCGTCGATGGGCCTCGCTCCGATCTTCGTCGAGCGCATCTTCGAGATCGTGGTCGAGATCAACAAGCAGGGAACTCCGGTCCTGCTCGTCGAGCAGAACGCGCTGATGGCGCTCGACGTCGCGCAGCGCGGCTACGTGATGGAGACCGGCTCGATCGCACTCGAGGGCCCAGCCGCAGAGCTCAAGACGAATGAGCAAGTCCGCAAGACATATCTCGGCGAGGGCTGACGCGTCGGCCTCAGGGCATACGGGCTCGAGCAGCTACGTTTCGGTTGGAGACGGGATCAATGGGAGCTGGGACTGACAGGGCAGCATGTGCATCGAGGGACGCGCGGCGCTGGTCCGCGCTGTCCGTGGTCGCTCTCGCGGTCCTGGCGATCGACCAGGCCCTGAAGGAGAGCGTTCGCTCGAACTTCGATCCCGGTGAGGGAACGCATCTGTTCGGTTCGTACTCCATCCAGCACATCCAGAACTTCGGTGTCGCGGGCGGAGGGCTCGAGGCGAACGCGCTTCCTCTCGCCGTTCTCGCGCTGATATCCGTGCTCGGGCTGTACGAGTTCCTCGCCCGACGGGCTCGAGCGCGCGTCTCGCTCGTGATCGGGTTCGGCTTGCTCGTCGGAGGGGGCCTCGGCAACCTTGTGGACCGCGTTCGACTCGGGTCGGTCACCGACTTCATCCGTAACGGCCCGAACGCATTCAACGTCGCCGACATCGCGATCTTCGCCGGCGGCGTGATCATCCTCGTCGCACTCGTCGCCTCGCTCGTATTGAGACAGCTTCAGCCAACAAGCAAGGGCGCGTAGGGCGGGGCCAGCAGGATCCCGACCCGCGCGCGGCCGCCCGCGACGCCGTGCGCCATCTCGAGCGCGCTTCCGATTCCATGGCTGGGCACGAATCCCAGTGCGCGCGCTGCCTGGGCGTCGCGACAGCCCGCGACCACAACTTGCCCGAGCCGCGAGAGCGCGGGACCGCATCCGGCCCAGTCGGCGTAGGGAAGCAGGGGGTGGCACGCCTGGCCGGCGCGGTACGCGGCGAGCGCCCGCTCGTCGGACGCGGCACTTCGCTCGAGCTCGGCGAGCTCGTCCGCGCCCTGGGCAGTCCGGAGCGCGTCGAACATCGACGCATAGGGCGCCTGGGTCACGTGGGCGAACGAGCGTGTAAGCGGATGGACGAGCACGAGAGTCCCGTCGGGTCGCACGGGGAATGCGTCGCGCCGAAGGCGAAGCGCGAGTCCCAGAGTAACCGCCGCGGTGGTGATGGGGTTCAGTTGCTCGCGAGGCAGGTGGGGCCCGATCCACGGCACTCCGACGACGAGAGCGTCCACCGGCTCCTCGAGACGGATTCCGCGCAGGGCGACGCCGCGGAGGAGCGCTTCGGCATGGGCGATCGAGGGCGGCCCTGCGAAAGCGCCCGTCGCTGCCAGGCGGCGGCCGTGCCGCGTCAGGATGTCACGGCGCAAGGAGGCGGGCAGGAGGGAGAACCCTGCCCGGAGCGGCGAGCGGGCGAGGCGAGCGACGCTCCCTTCGTCGTGCGGATAGCCGCTGTACCTTCCGGTCAGGCGAGGGAGGTCGAGCACGAGCGACACGCCGGCGAGTGCCACCCGCTCGCTGAGCGCGGCCTCGAGCCGAAGGGCGAGGGCCCATGCCGGAGAGCCGGAAGCCTCGAGCAGAGACCGGGCGGCTGCGACGCTGCGCACGGTATTCGCGTCGCAGGCCGCGACGAACGTGCCGGGGCCTCCGTGGAGGATCGTCTCGGCTGCGGTGACCGTGAGCACGACCTCCGTGTCGACGAGCGCGGGGTTGATGCGGACCCCTTCGGCGATCGGCTCCAGTCGAAGATCCTCTGCGTCGTGGACGACCACCCGCCCGCGAAACGCTCGCGCCTGCGGTGGGGAGAGCAGGCGCTCGAGATCCCGCTGCCCGAACCGCCGACCGAGGCCGCCGGCGAGGAGAATTGTTTGTCGCTCGTCGGGAATCCCGCAGCGCTCGAGCTCCGCGATCGCGGAGCCGATCGCAGTCTGGCGGGCTTCCTGTGGCGCGCCCGGAAGCGGGAGCGCCGCCGGCTCCACGAGGACGGTTGCTCGTCCTCCTCTCGGAACGATCGCGTCGAGCGGAGGGCCGGACAGCGGGAAGCGCAAGGCATCGCGCACCGCGGCGGCCACGTCGACGATCCGCTCCGGCGC
>JBBDMN010000247.1:0-2256 GCA_040878305.1 Gaiellaceae bacterium | reverse complement strand
GAGTCAATCCGCCGCGGACGAAATCGTCCAGTTGGCCGCGCTGGACCGTCGCCATCCCACCGAGCAGGGGTAAAGGAACATATGTTCGGAGGTTATCCCCGGCGCCGGACGGTCTGTCGACAGGTCGACCCAGGTTGTCCAGCCGGAAACATCCGCTTGGAGCGGGAAGTTCCTGCTTTGCTCAACAGGGCTGTGGAGAGACCAGGGGAAAGCTGGAGACTTGAAAAGAGAAGCGCCGCGCCTCGCGAAAGCGGCGGCAGTCAGGGATCTTCGGCGCGACCGGATTCCGCGCCAGCGGATTCCGATCTTGCGCCGCTAGCGTCATCAGCGGGCTCGCCGGGCACCCAGTCCGGCTCCGGCGACTCCTCCACCGGCGACGGGGTTTCGGGGGTGTCCTCTTCGGCCGGATCCTCGGCGTCCTCCGGCTCCTCTTGGGCGATGACCTCCGCGATCGTGGACTCGGCCTCCGCGTGCTCCGACTCCGCCTCGGCCGCCGCTTCTGCTTCGGCAGCCTCGAGCGCGGCCAGCTCCTCCTCAGGCGGGAGCTCCCCGCCCTCAGGGACGACGAGCGTCTTCACGTCGACCGCCACTTCCTCGAACACCTGGATCGGAATCGTGTAGCGCCCGATGCGCTTGATCGGGTCGATCGCGATCTTGCGCCGGTCGACGCGAATCTTCCGCGTGTGCCAGATCTCATCGGCTACGTCGGAGGGCGTGACCGAGCCGAAGAGTGACCCGGTCGGCCCAGACTTGACCTCGAACCGGAGCACGGTCTTGCCGAGGATCTCGGCGATCTCCTGCGCCTGCTCGGAGCTTCTGGCCTCGTGCTTCGCTCGCTGGGCATCGACCCGCTCGAGCTCCTTGACACGCGCGGCCGTTGCGACCTCCGCCAGCCTGCGGGGGAGCAGGTAGTTGCGCGCGTACCCGCGGGCGACGTCGACCACGTCCCCGCGCAGCCCGACCTTCTCGACGTCCTTGAGGAGGATGATCTCCATCGCCGCTACTGGGAGACGTAGGGCAGGAGCGCCATCTCGCGCGCCCGCTTCACGGCGCCGGCGACCTGAATCTGGTGACGCCGGCAGGCGCCGGTGATTCGGCGTGAGCGGATCTTCCCCTTCTCGGAGATGTAGCGCCGGAGCTGAGCGATGTTCTTGTAGTCCACCGCCGAGACCTTGTCCCGGCACAGGTGGCAGCTCTTGCGTCTGCCAGGCGCGTTCGTCGGGCTCAGGCGCCTACGTGTCGGCTTCTTCGTCGCCATCAGAACGGGATGTCGTCGTCGGCGGGTGAGGTCGGGAAGTCGTCGCCGCTCGACGCCACTGCACCTGCAGGGACGTACGCGGCTCCCTCGCCCTCTTGACGGCCGCCGAGGAACTGGACGCTGTCAGCCACGATCTCGACAGCCTGGCGCTTCGCGCCGTCCTGGGCCTCCCACTCGCGCCACTCGAGCCTGCCGTCGATCGCGACCGGGCGGCCCTTGGCGAGGTACTGGGCGCAGTTCTCGCCCTGCTGCCCCCAGACGGTGACGTCGAAGTAGTTGGGCTTGTCGACCCACTGGCCCGACTCGTCCTTCCGCGTGGTGTTCACCGCGATGCGGAGCGAGCAGACCGAGGTCCCGGACGGCGTGCTCCGAAGCTCGGGATCCCTCGTGAGGTTGCCGACGACGATGACGCGGTTGATGTTGCGAGCCATGGACTACTCCTCCTCTTCCTCGACGTGTTCCTCTTCCTCGACGTGTTCCTCGACCTCGACCTGCTCCTCGGCTGGGGACGCGGGCTCTGCATCCTCGCGCTCTACATTCTCGCGAGTTGGAGCGCTCACCGCTACCGGCCGGGAGGGACTACCCTCGATCCGACGTGTCGCCATATGACGCATGACCCCGTCGTCGATGCGGAGGACGCGTGAGATCTCATCGAGGGTGTCCGCCTCGCAGGTGAACTGCAGCAGGTGGTAGCTGCCCTCGCCCTTGTGCCCGATCTCGTAGGCGAGCTTGCGCCGACCCCAGACGTCGTGCAGGTCCCAGGAGCCGCCGGCCTTCTCGACCTGCTCGCGGGCACGTGTGATGACCTCGCCCTGGCGACCTTCCTCCAGCTCGGGGTCGAGCAGCAGCAGAATCTCGTACTCGTTCACGGGTTCCCGTGTCTCCTTCCTTCGGTCTGAGTCGGCCTCGCCGGTTCTCAAGCCGCCGGGAACAGGCGGTCTGAGTGCGAGGCAGGAAGCGGCCGACAGAGTACCAGCAGGGGAAAGGTGGTCTTATGC
>JBBDMN010000246.1:0-2262 GCA_040878305.1 Gaiellaceae bacterium | reverse complement strand
CGCGGCCACGCCGACATGTACGGCTGCCTCGTCGTCGAGCCGAACGACGACGGCGCCGACTTGGGTGTCGTGTTCTTCCACAACGCGGGCTACTCGACGGCCTGCGGGCATGGGACGATCGCGCTCGTGACCTGGGCGCTCGACGAGGGCATCGTCGAGCGCCGCGAGGGCGAGAACCGCGTCGTCGTCGACGTGCCCTCGGGACGGCTCCAGACCTGGGCTCAGGTGGAGAACGAGCGCGTTCGCTCGGTCCGTTTCCGCAACGTGCCCGCTTTCGTATGGGGCGAGGGGCTCGAGATCGGCGATCGGACAGTCGACGTCGCCTTCGGCGGCGCGTTCTATGCGTCTTTGGAGGAGCGCGTCGAGCCGAGCGAGCTTCCGCGGCTCATCGAGCTCGGCCGGGAGCTCAAGCATTCGATCGAGGAGCGGCACGACGTCGTGCATCCGCTCGAGCCGGAGCTTCGCGACATCTATGGGGTGATCTTCTGGCAAGAGGAAGGCGATAACCCGCTGACCCAGCGGAACGTCACCGTCTTCGCCGACGGGGAGGTCGACCGGTCGCCGTGCGGAAGCGGCACCTCCGCCCGCCTCGCGCTTCTCGACCGCTCGGGGCGGCTCCGCAGGGGCGACGAGCTCCGGCACCTGAGCATCGTCGGTTCAGAGTTTCGGGCCCGGGTCGTTGGGGATGCCGAGGTCGCGGGCATTCCCGCTGTACTTACCGAGGTCGAGGGCAGCGCCTATCGAACCGGAGAGCACGTCTTCACCTTGGACGAGGAGGATCCGCTCGGAGAGGGCTTCCTCCTCCGCTGAGAAAAGCGGGTGACTGTCACGGGGGCATGTCCCGGTGACAGATCACCCGGTGATAGACGTCGGCCTGGGTATGGTTTGCCGCCGGGCCGGGTACTACCGGCGGGGATCGTGATCGCTATCCAGGCTCTACCTCAGAGGTACACGTCTGCCACGCTCATCGCCCGCGGCGGCATGGGCGAGGTGTACCGAGCGACCGATTCCGTGCTCGAGCGGAAGGTCGCCGTCAAGCTGCTCTCGGAGCGTTACGCGACCGATCCCGAAGTACGGGCGCGCTTCCAACGGGAGGCGCTCGCCGCCGCGCGGCTGTCGGGCACACCTCACGTCATCACGATCTTCGACGTCGGCGAGCATGAGGAGCGGCCGTACCTCGTCATGGAATATCTCGTCGGCGGCTCCGTCCACGACCGGCTGCGCGAAGGGCCAGTTCCGACCGATCAAGCCCTCGACTGGCTCGCGCAGGCCGGGCAGGCTCTCGACCGCGCGCATCAGGAAGGCGTCGTGCATCGAGACGTGAAGCCCGCGAATCTCCTCCTCGACCGGGAGGGAAAGATCAGCGTCACGGACTTCGGAATCGCGTCCACGTCCGGGATGGACACGCTCACGCTGCCGGGAACCGTGCTCGGCACCGCGGGATACCTCTCTCCCGAGCAAGCTCGCGGAGAGCCGGCGACAGCCGCGAGCGACCGCTACGGGCTGGGCGTCGTCGCGTTCGAGCTCGTCACCGGCCAGCGGCCATTCGTGGGGGAGACGGCAGCGACCGAGGCGTTCGCCCATGTGAACGCACCGATACCGAGCGCGGAGCATCTTCGTCCCGGCCTGCCCGACGGTGTCGACGAGGTGCTCGCGCGGGCGCTGGCGAAGAATCCGCAAGACCGCCCGGCGACCTGCTCCGAGCTCGTCTCCGACCTGCGCGGTGCGTTTCGCGGCGCCGTGGCCGCTCCGACGGTGTTCGCGGGGGCTCCGACGCAAGTGCTGCGCACGCAGCCTGCCTCGACGCGCCGGTCGACCCACCGCTCCGGTCGGCGACCCCCCTTGAGGCTCCTCCTCGGCGCCGCTGGCTTGCTGCTCGCGGGGCTCGCCGCCGCCGTCCTGCTCGGTGTGATCTGGGACGACGACCCCCAGCGGAACGCTCGGCGGCCGTCCGGCCAGACGACCCAGACGACCCAGCCGACCCCGACCACCGGAACCACTGAGGCGCAGACCACTCAGACGACCGAGGCGACCGAGACGACGCCGACCGTCGGAGAAGCGCAGGGCGTCGCTCTGAACGAAGAGGGCTTCGCGTTCATGCAGAGCGGCGACTTCGGCGGCGCACTTCCGTTTCTCGAGCGCGCGGTGGATGCGCTGAGCGGCTCGGGATCGCTCTCCGAGGCCTACGCGAGCTACAACCTGGCCTACACGCGCTTCGCGCTAGGGGGCTGCGACGGCGTGCTCCCGCTGCTCGACCGGTCG
>JBBDMN010000245.1:0-2274 GCA_040878305.1 Gaiellaceae bacterium | reverse complement strand
TCGTAGACGGTCTGGAAGACCTTGTGCCAGTCTGCGCCCGCGTCGATCAGATCAGCTGCCAGGCGAAGCGCCTTGGAGCTCGTATTCGCGTACTGGAAGCGCCCGGTGTCGGTGACGAGCGCGACGTAGAGCGGCTCGGCGATCTCGGGCGTGATCTCGACCGCGAGCTCACGGAAGACGTCCGCGAGGATCTCTCCTGTCGAAGACGCGTCCGCGACGATCAGATTGACGTCACCGAAGCGCGTGTTGTCGTGGTGGTGGTCGATGTCGATCGTGAACGGCGACTGCTCGAGGAGCGACGAATCGGGCCCGAGCCGCTCCTCCTTGGCGCAGTCGACCGCGACGAGCACGCGCTGCGCGTGGTCGGCGGGCAGCTCACGCTGGACGTCGTCGAGAGGCAGGAATGTGTACTCGCCTGGCAGCGGCGCCTGGCCGGCCACGAACATGGCGCTCTCCTTGCCGAGCTGGCGAAGCGCGAGGTGGGTCGCGAGGAGCGATCCAAGCGCATCCCCGTCCGGGTTCTCGTGCGCCGCGACGAGGAAGCGCTCGTTCTCCCCGAGCGCAGCCACGACCGCTGCCATGTCATCCGTCTTCGCGTTCGCCATCGCTGTCCTCGGGGGCGAGCTCGTCGATCATCTGTCCGAGGCGCACGCCCCGCTCGACCGTGGGATCGTATTCAAAGGACAGGACGGGGGTCCTCCGGAGGCCGAGCTCACGCGCGACCTGCGCCTGCAGCACGCCGTGCGCGGCTTTCAGTCCCTCGAGCGTACGTTCCTGCTCTTTCTCACTGCCGAACACGCTTACGAAGACGGTTGCGTGGGCGTATCCGGTCGCCGCCTCGACCCCGGTGACTGTCACGAAGCCGATGCGTGGATCCTTCAAGGTCGGGATGGTGTCGGAGAGCACCTGCCGGATCGCCTCGTTGACGCGTCTCTTGCGATCAGACATCGAGCGGCTCCAGACGTAGGGGACTGTGTCGGGCGAGCGTCTCGAAATCACGATCGACGGCGAGCAGCGTCGCTCCGGCGTGGATCGCGGGCACCGCGACGAGACAGTCGGTGAGATGCCGGATCGGGTCGCCCGCCACCCGGCACGAGCGGAAGAGATCAACGGCGGCTTCGTAAGCGTCAAGCCCCCATAAGGACAGCAGGGGGAAGCCGAGGAGCATCGAGCGAAGCTCACCGCGCTCTTGGTCGGAGCGGGCTCCGGCGAGCAGCTCCGCTACGACCACCTCTGTAACCGCGAGCTCTGCCCGCTCCTCGATCCGCCTCCGAAGACCGAGGTGAACTCGACTACCAGTCTTGCGCAGCAGCTCCACCCACGCCGACGTATCGACGACGATCACTCGAGCGAGTCGGAGTCACGCATCTCGTCGAGATCGCCCTCCCAGCCGACCCCTTCTAGGGCCAGCGCCGCGGCGTACGGATCGCCTGATCCTACAAGTCGTCGGAGCGCAAGGTCGATCGTTTCTCGCTTCGTGCGCAACCGATAGAGACTCATCGCCTTCTCGATCAGCTCATCGTCGACTACAACGTTCGTGCGTCCCATCGCCGCATCATACACGTCCATACACCTGTCTGTGTATGCCTAGTCCTCAGGAGACACGATCCGTCGTTCGGCGCGGATGAGCTCGTACTCCTGCGCGCCGAGGTAGCGCTCTGCCGCGGCCAATAGCTCATTGAGCTCCGAGTAGCCCCGCGCGACGCACGCGACGGTGAGCGCGGCGCGCTGCCAAAGGTCGTGGTGGTCGACCTCGGCCACGGAAGCGCCGAAGCGCTGGTGGAGCTGCGCCTTCGCGGACTTCAAGTACTTCCGCTTGCCCTTCAGCGACCCGTTCTCGGGGAAGTGCAACTCGACCGAGAGGATGCCTACGTAGCCAGCCACACCGATATTCAAGCGCTATAAGGACGACGCATGCGTCGCCGTGGGCGGGACCGGCCCCTACGCGTCGTCGTCAGACGCGGCGGCCGCGACGGGGGCGGGCTCGTCGAGATCGGTGCGCTCGATCTGGCGCGTCTCGTAGGTCTCGAGGATGTCCCCCTCCTTTACGTCGTTGAAGCCGTCGAGGAGGATGCCGCACTCGAACCCTTCGCTCACCTCGCGCGCGTCGTCTTTGAAGCGCTTGAGCTGGGAGATCGACGTCTCGTAGATGACCGTGCCGTCGCGGACGATGCGCACCTGCGCGCCCCGGCGCACGACTCCGGTCGTGACCATGCAGCCGGCGATCGTGCCGAGCCGCGAGACCTTGAAGAGGGCGCGCACCTCGGCCTCGCC
>JBBDMN010000244.1:0-2297 GCA_040878305.1 Gaiellaceae bacterium | reverse complement strand
TCGCGTCGAGCTCGGGGCGCTTGATCTCGTTGATGTTGATGTGGACGTTCTTCTTCGTTAGCGCGTGCAGATCGCGACGCAGCGCATCGACCTCGACTCCGGACTTGCCGATCACGATGCCCGGGCGCGCCGTGTAAATGTCCACGGTGATGCGCTGCTTGTCCTTGCGGATGAGAATGTCCGAGAGACCCGCGTGCGACAGCTTGCCGAGAATGTGACGCCGAATCTGGACGTCCTCGAGCAGGTAGGCCGCGAACTCCTGCCTCCCCGTCCACCAGTTCGACTTCCAGTCGTGGATGACGCCGACGCGGAACCCGCCGGGATGAACTTTCTGACCCATCAGTGGTCACCTCCCGAGTAGATCGTGGCCGCAGGCCGCGAAACGCGAGCAGCGCAAGGACGCAGGGAGCGCTCGTACCTGAAAGGTACGGGTGCGACCGAGGACGTAGCGATGCGAAGCGTTGCAGCGCGCATGCGGCCACGAGATGCGAGGGAGTTGACCACTATCAAGCCACCGCCTCCTTCTTCTTTGTGCGCCGCGAGGCCTTTGCCTTCGGCTTGGACGCGGGAGTCGTTTCCGTTGCAGGAGCAGCCGAGGCCGTCGTCGCCTGCTTCCTCGGGCGACGCCGGGTTTGCTGCTGCTCGACCTCGGCGAGAACCAATGTCACGTGACAGGTCCGTTTCCGGATTCTGTTCACGCGGCCTCGCGCGCGAGGCTTCCAGCGCTTCAGCGTGGGGCCCTCGTCCGCGTACGCGACCTCGACGACGAGCTCGTCCCCGTCCAGGCCGTGGTTCGCCTCCGCGTTCGCAACCGCCGATCGGAGCACCTTCTCGATGTCCGTCGCGGCAGCGCGGGAGGTGAAGGCGAGAATCGTGCGCGCCTCCGGAACCGAGCGCCCGCGGATGTGGTCGAGCACGAGCCGCGCTTTACGCGCAGACGTGCGAACCCACTTGGCCTGGGCGCGGACCCGCTGGCGATCGTCTGTTGCGGTAGCCCTCAAGTGCGCCTCTTGACCTGCGCCTGGCGGTCGCCTGAGTGGCTTCGGAACGTCCGCGTCGGCGCGAACTCGCCGAGCTTGTGACCGACCATCTGCTCGGTCAGGAAGACGGGCACGTGCTTGCGTCCGTCGTGGACCGCGATCGTGTGCCCCACCATCTCGGGGAAGACCGTGGACGTGCGCGACCAGGTGCGGATCATCCGTTTCTCTCCGGTCGCGTTCATGGCCTCGATCCGGCTCAGCAGCCGGTCCTGGACGAAAGGCCCTTTCTTGGAAGAACGGCTCACGAGTGCTCCTTGAGGTGATGTTGCCGTGCTCCTGCCGCGCGAAAAGCAAGCCAGGCAAGGACGCAGGGAGCGTCCATATCCGAAGATATGGACGCGACTGAGGACGCAGAATGGCGCAGCTTTGCAGCCGGCAGGAGTACGGATGACATTGCCTCAAGGAGCACTAGCGCTTCCTCTCTTTGCCGCGGCGCCGGCCGCGGACGATCAGCTTGTCCGATTCCTTGTGCTTACGGCGCGTGCGCTTGCCGAGCGTCGGCACGCCCCAGGGGGTAACCGGATGACGGCCCCCCTTGGACTTGCCCTCGCCGCCACCATGGGGGTGGTCGACGGGGTTCATCGCCGAGCCGCGCACCGTGGGCCGCTTGCCGAGCCAGCGGCTCCGCCCGGCCTTGCCGCCCGACTGGTTCGCGTGATCCGTGTTCCCGACCTGACCGACCGTCGCGCGACAGGTGAGCAGCACGCGGCGCAGCTCGCCCGAAGGGAGCCGCAGCACGCCGTGGTCACCGTCCTTGGCGACGAGCTGGACCGAAGAGCCCGCGGACCTCGCCATGCGCCCACCCTGACCCGGCTTCAGCTCGACCGAGTGGACGAGCGTGCCGGTCGGGATGTTCGCGAGCGGGAGCGCATTCCCCGGCTTGATGTCAGCGTCGGGACCAGACTCGACCTCCGCTCCGACCCGCAGGCGCGACGCGGCGAGAATGTACGACTTGGCGCCGTCCGCGTAGTGCAGGAGCGCGATCCGGGCCGACCGGTTCGGGTCGTACTCGATCGCCGCCACCTTCGCCGGCACGCCGTCCTTCGTCCGCTTGAAGTCGATCGTGCGGAAGCGCCGCTTGTGGCCGCCGCCCTTGTGGCGGGTTGTGATCCGGCCGCGGTTGTTCCGTCCGCCCTTCTTGGTCAGCGGCTCGAGGAGCGACTTCTCGGGCTCGGACTTCGTGATGTCCTCGAATCCCGACGTCGTCATGAAGCGACGCCCGGGGCTCGTGGGCTTGTACTTCTTGAGCGCCATCAG
>JBBDMN010000243.1:0-2321 GCA_040878305.1 Gaiellaceae bacterium | reverse complement strand
GATCACGAAGGAGCTCCCGCTCGAGTACGCGGTCGAGATGAACCGCCTGATCCAGTTGCAGATGGAAGGGTCGGTCGGTTGATCGACGCACAGCGCGTCGACTTCGTGACGATTCCGACGCGCGACCGAGACCGGGCAGTGAAGTTCTACGGGGAGACACTCGGGCTCACGCGCAACCCCAGCTCGTCCGAACGCTGGGTGGAGTTCGAGACCGGGAATCTGACGCTGGCGATTGTCGTGCCAGAGGAGATCGGCAAGGAGTTCGCGCCGCTTCCGTTCGGGGCGCTCGCGATTCGTGTCCCTGACGTCGACGCGGCCAAGGAGAAGCTCCAGCAGGCCGGTGTCGAGTTCGCCGGCGAGACGTTCGACTCCGGCGTCTGCAACGGCGCGATCTTTACCGATCCCGATGGGAACGGCCTGATGCTTCATCGCCGGTACGCGCCGTACGCCGACGGCTCTCAGCCGTGATGCAGGTCGAGCGAACCGACTTCGCCACGGTCATCACGCAGGACAGGGAGCGTGCGCTTCGGTTCTACGGAGAGACCCTCGGTTTGCGCCGAAACCCGAACGCGCACTCTGACTGGCCGGAGTTCGAGACGGGCAACCTCACGCTCTCGATTGTCCACTACGAGCAGATCGGGCGCACCGAGTTCACGCCCAACACTGCGCCCATCGCTCTACGCGTACGCGATGTGCACCAGGCGCGGACGGAGCTCGAAGAGGCCGGCGTCGAGTTCCTGACCGAGACCTACGACTCCGAGGTCTGCCATCTGGCTGTCTTCTCTGATCCGGACGGCAACCGACTCATCCTCCATCGCCGCTACGCCCCGTACCCAGACGGACAGACTCCGTGATGGAGGTCGAGCACGTCGATTTCGTGTCCTTCCTGACGCAGGACATCCGGCAGGCGAAGCACTTCTACGCCGAGATTCTCGGTCTCGAGATCGAGACCGAGGGACCCGACGACATGGAGTTTCGGGCAGGACAGGTGACGCTCGACATCTTCGACCCCGCGAGCCAGGGCGAGCCGTTTGCGCCTAGCCTCGGCGGGATGGCTCTTCGCGTGCCCGACGTCGATGCTGTCCGAGCGGAGCTCGAGGCCAAGGGAGTCGAGTTCGATGGCGAGACGCGGGAGACGAGCGTGTGTCGCATGGCGTTCTTCCACGATCCGGACGGGAACCTGCTTATGCTCCACCGACGCTTCGACGCCAAGTGATACCGGTGTCGGCTCCCCGCACCGAGGCCCTCGAGCGCTACGAGGCGATCCCGCTCCCCACGACGAAGGACGAGCACTGGCGGTTCACCGACCTCGCCGGCTTCGACCCCAACGCGTGGACGGCGAACGGCGCCGTCGGAATCGCGGAGGCACCGTCCTTGCTCGAGGTCGACGTCGCCGGCGCCGCGTACGTCGGTGAGGGCGGGATCGAGATCGAGCATGCCCCCGAGGGGATCCGCTTCGAGCCGCTGACCGATGACCACGAGCTCCTCTACTCGCTCGTCGGCTTCGACGAGAAGTTCGCCGCGCACAACGCGGCGATGTGGAAGCACGGCCTGCTCGTGCACGTGCCGCGCGGCGTCGTCGTCGAGAAGCCGCTCTACGTCCGGATAGCCAATGCCGTCGAGGGCGGGTCGCTCTTCTGGCGCCTGCTCGTGGTCGCCGAGCCGGAGAGCCGATTCGCGCTGATCGAGGAATACGCGTCCGCGTCGCCGGAGCTCTCCTCCTACTCGAACGCGGCCGTCGAGATCGTCGTCCAGCAAGGAGCGAAGGTCGAGTACGTCTCCGTGCAGAACTTGTCCCTCAAGACCTGGCACTTCGCGTCGCACCACGGGCGCGTGGAGCGCGACGCCGAGCTCGACTGGGTGGCCGGTGGCTTCGGCTCGGCGAAGGGAAAGGTGCGTATCCAGAACGATCTCGCGGGCCCGGGAGCGACCTCCCGTGTGACCGGCGCCTACTTCGCGGACGGAACGCAGCACCTCGACTACGACACGTTCCAGGAGCACATGGCGCCGAATACGACCTCCGACTTCGCCTTCAAGGGCGCGCTTCGAGACAAGGCGCGCGCAGTCTGGCGCGGCATGATCCGCGTCGAGGAAGGCGCGCAGAAGACGAACGCCTACCAGGAGAACCGAAACCTCCTGCTTTCGAAGACCGCCCATGCCGACTCGATTCCGGGTCTCGAGATCCTCGCCAACGACGTTCGCTGCACCCACGGAGCGACGCTCGGTCAGGTCGACCGCGAGCAGCTCTTCTACCTGATGAGCCGCGGGTTGACCCGCGCCGAGGCGGAGCGGCTAATCGTCCGGGGCTTCTTCCAGGACGT
>JBBDMN010000242.1:0-12816 GCA_040878305.1 Gaiellaceae bacterium | reverse complement strand
GGACAGCTTCGGAGCCCAGCCCGCCCTGCGAGACAACGCTCCCGAGCCTCAAGTCAGGGACGACGAGCTGCTCGTGCGCGTGCACGCCTCATCTGACTGAGTCACGCTTGACGACGCCGCAGCGCGCGGCGCTCGCGCTCGATCTTCTGCCAAGACCGGGGTCAGGTCTTGATCTGTGCGATGCGGTCGAGCGAGCCGAGGGAGTCGCAGACGTGACGCTTGTCCCGCGCGAGAAGTCCTCGCTCTAGAGCTGTTGACCCGCGAACGTGGGGGTGGTTGTCGAGCTGCCCGCCACCTCCTGGGTCGCGTTCCCCTGCACGTCGAGCGTGAACTTCGTCTTCGAGCCGACGCCCGAGCTCTCGTGGGTGACTCGCTCGCACGCGTCGTATGTCCAGCTCTGCGTACAGGTAGCCGAGGAGCAAGCAGCGGACGCGTCGTGTCCTTTGCGGAAGGACGTGTCGGAGGCGTGCACAGATCAAGACCTGACCCCGGTCTTACAGCGACGACGGGAGCGGTCGGGACAACGACGACCAAGCCGGAGAGCTCGACCAAGCCGCGTACCTCAGTGACCTATCAAACGGTCACGTCTGACTTCGAAAGCTGGGATGCAACGATTCACGCCTACCTCAATGGCAGCCGATCGATCAGCGACATACGGCAGGCGAGTCAGAGGGCATCAGCGAGCGCAGCCGGCGCGCTGGTATCAGCGCACCCTGGTGGTGAGTGTGGCACTGCGCTCAGGCGCTATGCGGACGCGATCAGCCAATACGCCGCGCGTGTAGGTGAGCCTGTGAGCGGCAAAGGGGAGCTCTACGCGAAGGCGGCTCAAGGCGGGCAGGCGGTAGTAGACGACTGCACCCAGACGTGGGCCACCTCAGCCCGTCCGTCGCAAGAGCGAATCAAGGTCTACAACGTTGAGTATTCCGTGTGTCAAGGCATCACGCTCGCTAACATCAAGCGGGATTACGGCTTCAATCAGGCAGGCATGACGCCTCAGCAGGTCATCATGAAGATGGAGCGCGACTCCTATCGGCCGGAGTTCGTGGAATACGGTTTCCAGGGTTGCTGGGACGCCTACCGCCACAAACCCCGGAGATACCCCTAGGAATCTCCAAGCGAGACTCTCGGACGAGAGTCAGTCCGGCCTATTCCGCCCGTCGAGGAGGGCTTACTCGCCTGCGCGAGCGTGCTCTCGCTTGAGAGGCCCATCGCTCAGGGTTTCCTCGTTGGGGCCCGACGGATTGAGCAGCCCTATAGGCAGAACGCCTATCGACGCGATCGTCCTGGCCCTCGTCGACCGGCTCGCGCGGCGGTTGCGTGCCGCCCACCGCGTCTGTCGCACGGTCATCCTCAGGCTGCGCTTCGCGGACTTCTCACGAGCGACCCGCTCACACACGCTGCCCGAGGCGACAGCGCAGACCCAGACGATTCTCGACGTGGCGCGAGGACTGCTTGTGACGGCCACGCCGCTGATCGAGACACAGGGCCTCACGCTGGTTGGGCTCTCGCTCACCGGCCTCGAGGACGCCGGCGCCGTCCAGCTCGCGCTGCCGTTCGAGCGTCGGCACGATGCGGCACTCGACGCTGCCCTCGACGAGGTGCGCGACCGCTTCGGATCCGCCGCAGTCACGAGAGCAGTGCTCCTCGGCCGCAACCCGGGACTCGCGATGCCGCTCCTCCCGGATTGAAGAGGAACCGCCGGGTCGTCGTGCGAGAAGTACGCTGCGGGGCGAAAGGACACTGATGCGAGCCTTCACCCTGGACAGCTTCGGAGCCCAGCCCGCCCTGCGAGACAACGCTCCCGAGCCTCAAGTCGGGGACGACGAGCTGCTCGTGCGCGTGCACGCCTCATCCGTCAACCCGGTGGACGTTTTCATCGCAGCGGGTGCGCTGAAGGACATGGTCGAGCACGTATTCCCCGTTACCCTCGGCCGCGACTTCGCCGGAGTCGTCGAGCGGGTCGGCGTCGCCGTCGGCCGCTACCGCGTCGGCGACGAGGTTTTTGGCTTCGTCCTCCACGCCAACCCGACCGTGCACAACGGAAGCTGGGCACAGCTCATCACCGTCCCGGAAGGCCACATGGTTGCTCCGAAGCCGCCCAGCTTGGACTTCGCGAAGGCAGGGGCCGCGCCGCTCGCGGCGGTCAGCGCGATCGCTGCCTTCGACGCGCTGGCGCCTGCCCAAGGACAGACCGTCCTCGTCGTCGGGGCCGCCGGAGGCGTCGGCAGCTTCTTCGTCCAGCTCGCCGCTGAGGCGGGCGCGAACGTGATCGCCCCTGCGCTTCCCGAGGACGAGGACTACCTGCGCGGGCTCGGCGTCGCGGAGCTCGTCGATCGGAACGCGGACGTCGCGGCAGCAGTACGGGAAGCCCATTCCGACGGGGTCGACGCGATCGTGGACGTCGTCTCGCAGATGCCCGACGCCTCGCTGCTGAAGGAGAGCGGCCGACTCGCGTCGACCATCGGCGCCGCGGGCGACGACGCCGGACGCTTCAACATCATGGCCGAGCCGACGCCGGCGAATCTGCAGCGCCTCGCGGAGCTCCTCGACGCCGGCACGCTTCGCGTCACGATCGAGCGCAGCTATGAACTCCAGCAAGCAGGCGAGGCGCTCCACGCTTTGCCCGCCACTCACACGCGGGGCAAGCTCGGATTGACGATCGCGTAAGGAACGCGGGCTCCGGCCGCCGCTGCCTGCTCATGGTCGGCGCCTGCGTCCTCAATGGCACGAGCACCGAGTGCGACGACGTGTCACCAATGCGCCGCTCGTGACGATGACACGAGCACTGGAATGACCGTGGCCTTCGGAAGCGAGCGATTCGTAGTCGTCATGGTCGCGGCGTGGGCTCGCCTCGCCTCTCCTGCAACACCCAGGTGTTCCCGTCGGGGTCGCTGAAGTCCGCGAACGAGCCGTAGTCGCGGTGCTCGGGATCCGGGCCAGGCTCCCATCCCGCCGACCCCATGTGTCGGATCTCGCTGACCTCCACGCCGCGCTCGACGAGCTCTGACCGCGCGTCCTCGATGTGGGTGACGACCAGGTGCGTGCCCCGCACTGAGCCCGGCGTCGCGTCCGTGATCCCCTTGCCGATGGTGATCGAGCACGCCGAACCCGGGGGCGTCATCTGCACGACGCGGAAGTCGTCACTCGGCTGGTGGTCGACGTCGAGCCTGAAGCCGGCGTTGTCGACGTAGAAGCCCTTCGCGCGATCCACGTCCGAGACCGGGAGCAGCACCAACTCGAGCTTCAAGTCCATCGAATTCCTCCCTTTACTTGACGACGCGGTAACGGAGATGGGTGACCGACGGCGAGTCGATTACCCGAGTGCACTCCAAGTGACCGCCAATGTTCTGGACATGGTCGAGCAGTCGAGTTCCCTGCCCGAGCAGGACGGGAACGAGGTGGATCTGGATCTCGTCGAGGAGCCCGGCGGTCAGGACCTGCTGAGCGACACTCGCACCACCGGCCACGAGGACGTTCTTGTCGCCCGCGGTCGCGCGAGCTTGCTCGAGCGCGACTTCGATGCCCTCCGTGACGAAGGTGAACGTGGTTCCTCCCTCCTTCGTCTCGGGCTCGCGGGCGTGGTGGGTGAGTATGAGCACCGGCGCACGGAAGGGAGGCGTGTCTCCCCACCAGCCCCCTGCGTTCGGGTCGTCGTCCCACGGGCCCTTTCCGCCGCTGAACATCCTCCTGCCCATCACTACCGCTCCGGTCGAGGCGAGAGATTCGGCGACGACCTCGTCATCGGCGTCGCGCGTGCCGCCGGACTCACCGTGACGCCCGCGGAAGCTCTCCAGCCCGAAGATCCACTCGTGGAGTCGTTCGCCGCCCGCTCCGAGCGGTTGCTCGAGACTCGGATTCGGTCCAGCGATGAACCCGTCGAGCGACATCGAGATGTCCACTACGACCTTTCCCGCGTCGCCGCTCATCGCTACGCAGCCTCCGCCTGCGGCTCCGGCCCGGACTCGCCGTGCATCGCCGCTGCGGCGCCCGGCCGCATCAGCGCGACTCCGATCGCGGCCGCGGCTCCCGCGAAGACGGCGCCGACCGCAAACGCCAAGTGGTAGCCGCCCGCGAGCGCGACGAGCTGGCCGTCGCCCGAAGCGAGCAGGCTGTCCGTCCGCGAGGCGGCGAGGCTAGCCAGCACGGCGAGGCCGAGCGCGCCGCCCATCATGAACGACGTGTTGACGACCCCAGAGGCGAGACCTGCTTCGCTTGGCTTGACGTCGCTCATCGCAGCGAGGAGCACCGGGTTGAACGCGATGCCGGCACCCATACCGAGCAAAATCATGCTCGGGAGCACGTCGACGACGAAATTCCCGTCGACCGGCGCCCGCGCGAAGAGCGCGAGCCCGACCGCGGCAAACAGCAGCCCCGCCGCGAGAGGAAGCCTGATGCCGAAGCGCATGACGAGCTTTGCGGAGAGGCCGACCGAGAGAGCGCCCATGATCAGGTTCCCCGGCAGGAAAGCAAGCCCGACCTCGAGCGGGCTGTACCCGAGCACCAGCTGGAGGTAGAGAGCAGAGAGGAAGAACCAAGCGAACATCGAGCCTGCCCAGAGGACGCCGACGACGTTCGCCGTGGAGACGTTCCGCAGCCGGAAGAGCCCGAGCGGCATGAGAGGTGCGCGAACGCGCGCCTCGATGCCAATGAAGAGCGCCATGAGCACCGCCGCCGCGCCCAGCAGCCCGAGCGTCTGGCCGGAGGCCCACCCGGTCTCGTTCCCGTTCACGATCGCGTAGACCGCGAGCATGAGTGAGGCCGTCACCGTGACGGCGCCGGCGATGTCGAGGCGCCCCGTCGCGGCCACGCCAGGGGCGGCCGGCAGCAGCCGAAGCGATAGCGCGACGACGGCGACGCCGACCGGGAGGTTGACGAGGAAGATCCACTGCCAACTGAGCACATCAGTGAGGATTCCGCCGAGTAGGACACCGATGCTCCCGCCGCCGGAAGCGACGAACCCGAAGACGCCCATCGCTTTCGCGCGCTCGGCCGGCTCGGTGAAGAGGGTCATCATCAGCGAAAGCGCGACAGCGGACACGATCGCGCCGCCGACACCCTGTATCGCCCGCGCCACGACCAGAACCTCCTGCGAGCCCGCGAGACCGCAGGCGAGCGAGGCCAGCGTGAAGAGCGCAATCCCGATCAGGAACAGCCGCCGGTGCCCGAAGAGGTCGCCCAAGCGGCCACCCAGGAGCAGAAAGCCGCCAAAGGTCAGCAGGTAGGCGTTGACGACCCAGGCGAGCGACTCCTCGGAGAATCCGAGGTCCTCCTTGATCGAGGGCAGCGCAACCCCCACGATCGTGACGTCCAGGACGATCATCAGATCGCCGAGACAGAGAACGATGAGCGCCAGCCAGCGGGTGCGGGAGTCCATGGTCATCAGTGTCTTTCCTTTCCAGTCGTCGGTCTCGGAAGCTCAGACCGCCGACGAGCGCGAACCTCATCGGTCGACGCGTCCGGTGGGCGACCCACGACCCCGGGTCTGGCTAAAACCAGACCCGGGGTCGTGCAATCGCTGCTCTACGCAGGCTCCTCGGCCGGGCGCCTGACGTCGAACCCAGCTGTGGTCTCGCCGTCGTGCGGGGGCTCGATCGTGAGGCTGGGAAGCAGGCGATCGAGCCAGCGCGGGATGTACCACGTCTTCTCGCCCAGGAGCGTGAAGAACGAGGGCACGAGCGTCATCCGCACGATCAGCGCGTCCGTCAGGATCGCGACCGCGAGCAGGAGCCCGAATTCCTTCGAGATGCGATCCCCGGAGAGGATGAACGCCGCGAAGACGGTGCCCATGATCAGCGCCGCGGCGACGACCACCCTTCCGATTGCCGCGATCCCGTGCTCGACCGCGTCCCGCGTGTTCAGGCCGTGGACGTGCTCCTCTCGGATACGGCTCATCAGGAAGACCATGTAGTCCATGGACAGCCCGAAGAGAATCGCGAATGCGATCGGCGGGACGAAGGTCTCGATCGGGCCGGTCCTGTCGAGCCCCGTGAGTCCGAGCAGGTGGCCCTCCTGCACCACGAGCGTGAGCACGCCGAACGCGACAAATGCGGAGAGGATCGTCGTGATGGCCGCGGTCAGCGAGACCACGATCGACCTGAACGCCATCGCGAGCACGATGAAGGTGACGCCGATGATGTAGAGCAGGAAGAGCGGCAGGCGTTCCATGATTCGATCGCCGATGTCCTTGAACGCCGCGGTCTGTCCCGAGACGTAGGCGATCGCATCGCCGCCGGACGTCGCCTCCGGGACGACTTCGCCGCGCAAGCGGTCGACGAGCTTGTCGGTCGCCTCATCCTGCGGCGCCGACTCCGGCGTCACGAAGACGATCGCAACGGTCTTCTCGTCGTTCAGCTGTGGCTCACCCGCCGAGGCCACGCCGTCGAGGCCCTGCACGCCTTCGTAGATCCGCTGTGGGGCCTGCGGATCGCCATTCACGTCCACGACGATCGGGATCGGGCCGTTGAACCCAGCCCCGAAACCCTCGGCGAGGAGGTCGTAGGCCCGGCGGGCAGTCTGCTCCTTGGGCTGCGTCCCCTGATCGGCAGCGCCCAGACGAACGAGACCCGACGTCGCCGCGAGCGCGAGGATGAGCAACAACACGACCGGGAACACGATCTTCGCGTTCGCAGTCACGAACCGCCCCCAGCGGGCCACCAAAGTCCTTTCGCGAGCGGCTTCGGAGTCGTCGAGCTTGGGGAGGAACGGCACCTTCAGCCGATCTACCTTGTGGCCGAGGAGCCTGAGCACCGCAATCAGGAGGGAGTTCGCGATCAGCACGGTCGTCAGCACGCCGAGCGCGCTGCCGATCCCGAGCTTCGTGACGAAGTCGAGGCCGAAGAAGGCCAGGCCGGTCACCGAGATGGCGACGGTGAGGCCGGCGAAGAGCACTGCGCGCCCCGCGGACGAACCCGCCTCGGCTGCCGCGTCCCGCGGTGACAGCCCCTCATGCAGGAGCTGCCGGAAGCGAGTGACGATGAAGAGCGAGTAGTCGATGCCGACACCCAGGCCGATCATCGACACCAGGATCGGGGTGATCGTGTTGATGTCGGTCAGCCCGGCCAGGATGAAGAGCAGCAGGAACGCCGTAGCAAGCGCCACGATCGCGAGCGCGATCGGAATGAGCATCGCCACGAACGTGCGAAAGACGATGAGCAGCACGATGATGGCCGCAAGCAGGCCGAGCAGCTCGGACGTCCCCTGCTCGATGGGCGGGAACTCGGCGTCGCCGTTGTACTCCACGGTCACGCCGACCGGCTCGACCGTCTCGCGGACGGCGTCCTGAACGGCCAGGACCGCCTCCCGGTCCTCGTCGAAGATGACGCGATCGAACTGCGCCTCCGCGTAGGCGATGCGACCGTTGTCGGAGAACGTGTCCTCGCTGAAGGGATTGCCGACGCTCTCCAGGCCGGCCTTGTCCTCGGTGGGCGCGAACTCCCCTGACTCCAGGTTGGAGATCGCTTCCTCGATTGCCGCTCGACGCTCGGGTGTGTCGAGTTGCTCGCCCTCCGGAGCGGCGAAGACGACGTTCAGCACGCCGCCTTGCTCGGATGCGAACTCCGCCTCGATCAGATCGGTCGCCCTCTGCGTGTCCGACCCCGGGATCTCGAACTCGTCGCGCAGACTGCCTCCGACCGTCGCGACGAGGACGATCAGGAGGACGACGATTCCGACCCAACTGGCGACCACGCGCCACGGGTGCGTCGCGCACGCGCGCATCCAGCGCGCGAGCGCGCCGGTGGAAAGGCGTTCGTGGGCCGCCAACCGTTCCGGCGGAGTTGCCTGCGTCTCGGGTGCGATCCCCTGTTTCCTCTCATCTCCCATGTGCTCCGTCATGCGTCCTATCCCCTCCTACGAGTGCGGGTTTTCACTACAAGACCGGCTGAACTTCCAAAACTCATCGGTCGCCCGTGTGAGCGGGGACGCCGCGATGAAACTGAAGTGCTATCAGACGCGCGCCGATGAGTTTCGACCAACCGGGCGGTCCTTATCCCGATGGCCGCCTCAGGGCCGCAAACGGTCGCGTTCGCCATTCGCGGCCCGATCGCGCGTGCCGACCTGCCCGGGCTCTGTCAGCGTGTCTGCTCATTGCTGAGCCAGAGCGGCGGAGACGTCGTCCTCTGTGACGTGACCGGCATCGAGCCCGACGCGGTGACGGTCGATGCCCTCGCCCGACTCGAGCTCGCCGCGCGGCGGCAGGGCTGCCAGGTCCGCCTGTGCCACGCGTCGAGCGCGCTGCTCGACCTCGTAGCGTTCATGGGACTGTCGGATGTCTGCCGAGGCGACGCGACGACCGATGAGCTCTCGGCCCGATCCCCGTCTACGGAATGACCCCGCTACCAACGAGGAGGAAGTCATGGCAAGCAATGGCTCACGCAAGATGTTCGTCAACCTCCCGGTGACAGACCTCGACAAGTCCATCGAGTTCTTCACCAAGCTCGGCTTCACGTTCGACGCGCGGTTCACCGACGAGACGGCCACGGCAATGATCGTCAACGACGAAGCCGTCGTCATGCTGCTCGTCCAGGATCGATTCAAGGACTTCACCAAAAAAGAGCTCGCCGACGCGACGACGCACACGGAGGCGATCATGGCTCTGTCCGCGGAGAGCCGCGAGGACGTGGACGCGTTCGCCGACACGGCGCTCGAAGCGGGCGGCTCGCCGGCGAACGATCCGATGGAGATGGACTTCATGTACGGGCGGAGCTTCCAGGACCTCGACGGTCACCTCTGGGAGATCTTCTGGATGAACCCGAGCGCGCTCGGATCGTAAGGGCGAGGCTGGCCTCGCCCTCGCCGGTAGGGGCCGGGGTTGCTCGGCCCCTACGACGGCTGGAGCTCGAGTGGGAGCCCGAAGAGGGGGAAGACCCTCTCCGTATCGAGGAAGAATGTGAGCTCGACGATCCGTCCGTCCTCGATCTCGAGCACCTGCAGCGCCCACGGCTCGTAGCCCTCACCCGTCTCGCTCGGCTTGTATTGCCCGAACGCGGGTGCGCCGTTCGCGGCCATTGTCCGGATCACCCGCGAGCCGCGACACCCACCGCCCGGGCCGACCCACCAGCTCAAGATGTCGTCGCGACCGTAAAGCCAGAGGTCGTACGGGGGCATCGACTGCGTCGCGTCCTCGTGGATCAGCGCCGTGAGCGCGTCCATGTCGTAGCGCTCGAAGGCTGCGACGTAGCGGGCGAGGAGCTCGGCGTCGGCCTCGTCCACCGACGGCGCGGTCGTCGAAGCCGTCACGTTGCTCGCCTCGAGAGTCGCGCGCGCCCGCTGCAGCGCGCTATTGACCGACGCGACGCTCGTCTCGAGAAGCTCCGCAACCTCCGACGCCTTCCAGCGAAGCACCTCGCAGAGGATCAGCACGGCGCGCTGCTTCGGCGGGAGATGCTGGAGCGCCGCGACGAACGCGAGGCGGATCGTCTCACGCGCGGCGACTACTTCAGCCGGGTCTCCCTCCGGCGCGACCCGGCTGTCGGGCATCGGCTCGATCCAGGTGACCTCCGGAAGCGTGCTCAGGTTCTCGGCAACGGGCTCGCGAGCCGGCCCCAGATCCATCGGGCGCGCGCGGCGCTCACGCCCCTTCAGCATGTCAAGACAGACGTTCGTCGCGATCCGGTAGAGCCACGAGCGCAGCGCTGCCCGGCCCTCGAAGCGGTCGAAGCCTCTCCACGCGCGGATGAACGTCTCCTGCACGGCGTCCTCGGCCTCGAAGGCCGAGCCGAGCATCCGGTAGCAGTACCCGGTCAGCTCACGGCGATGCTGCTCGAGCAGCTCCTCGACGGCGGGGGTGGCGGTAAGCGACGGGTTCTGCACGGCGCCCATGCTAGGCAAACCGGGCGCCGGTAGGCCCGGGGAGCTCATCGCGGAGTCCTGCAGCCGACTGCGAAGGGTCACCCCTCCGAGAGGATGAAGGAGACGAAGAAGCCGGCGACCGTCGAGAACGCGAAGTAGGGACCGCCCCGCTCGAAGGCCTCGGGTAGGACGGAGCCTGCGAGAACAGCAAGCACAGCTCCGCCGGCGAAGCCGAGCAACACGGCGAGCATGCCCCCGGGGGCGCTGCCCAGGAGAAGCCGCCCGCCGACCACCGAGCCCGCGATCACGAGCGCGGCGGCGGTCCAGATACCGAGGATGAACCGCGGCGACCGGCCGTCGTCGCGCATGCGCTTTGCGCCGCCCACCGCCTCAGGAAAGTTCGCGATGACGATCGCGACGAGTAGAGCGGGCCCGGCGCCCTCGACCAAGCTGACGCCGAGTGCAAGACTCTCCGGAACCCCGTCGAGCACCGCGGCGGCGAGCAACCCGAACCCGACCGCGCTGCCGCGGACGCGATCCATGAGCTGTTTGTCGAGGAAGATGAAAGCCGCAGACCCGGCGATGAGCCCAAGCCCCGCATACCAGACTCCGCCGCGCTTGTCGGCGTCTGCGAGGAGCTCGAACGAGAGCGCGCTCGTGAGGGCGCCGCCTGCGAATGCGAGCAGCGCCGCGTACAGATGGTCGGGCAGCGTCCAGCGAGCGCCGATCGCGGCACCGGCGATCAGCGCCGCCGACGCGACGCTTCCGAAGACGAGCGCCTGTCCCATCGGCGATTGATCATGACGGGTCGCCGGTATCGCATCGCTGACGCGGGTCGAGTTGAATAATCCTGCTGACGCAGCGATGGACGACGTCGGGACCGGCCTGGTCGCCGAACCCCGTTACGGAAGCGAGAGGAGGTCGCCCGATGTCCGCGACGACGAGAGCACGACTCCGAGCAGCCATCGTCGCTGTTGCCCCAACGGTGCTGCTTCTTGGGTTCGCCTACCACCCGTACGTGGGGAAGCCCACGGATGAGGCCGCGCTCGCGGAGGCAGTGGCCTCCGATACGACTCGCTGGGGACTCTCGCACCTCGCGATCGGCATCGGGTACGCGCTGGCAGCGCTCGCGTTCATCGCGCTTCGGAGCTATCTTCGCGAGGCGGGCGAGGAACGCTGGAGCGTCTGGGCGCTCCCGTTCGCCGCCCTGGGAAGCGCGTTGTTCCCGATCCTCACCGGCATGGAACTGGCCCTATTGGCAGTGGCCGAAACGGGCGGAGACATCGAGGCAGCTCAGACCGAGCTCGTCCCGTGGTTCGTCCCCGTCCTCCTCGCTGGTGGGATCTGCTTTACGCTCGGCGCGCTCGGCTTCGCGATGGGGATTGCGCGCAGCGGCGTGCTGACCAGGCAGCTCACGTGGCTCGTCGCCGGTGCGCTCGTCGTGATGGCAGCGGCGCGCTTCGTTCCGCTGGGCGCCGCGCAGATCGTGATCGGCGTTGCGGGAGTCGTGGCCCTCTGGCCATTGGCATTCGCGATGTGGAAGCACCCGGAGGCGCGTCCGGTGGAATCGCCCCGATCGGTTCCGACGACCTGAGCCCTTCTTCGATCGCTGCGAGGAGGATCGTGAAAGCTCGATTCATGCCGGGAGGACTCGAGACTCTCAGGTGCCGAGGCGGTCGACGAGGTACCGGGTGATCGGCCACGCTCCATCGGAGCTATTCGAGATCACCGTATGGGTGATGTCGGCGCGCGGGTCGTGCACGGAGCGGAAGGAGACTCCTGCATCGCTGCCCACCAGCATGACGGTGTCGCTCGATTCGTGGAGCCAGAAGCCGAGGCCGTAGCGCATCGGCTCTGATGTGGATGGCACGTCGCTGCGGGCGCGCACCATCTCACTGACCCAGTCCGTGGGCACGATCCCGCCGGCAAAGAACGCCCTCCAGAGAGAGCCGATATCGGCCGCGGTGGAATAGATCCCGCCGTCGCCGCTCCCTCGGACCGGAAGGTGGAAGACGTTGCTTCTCCACGCATCGTCGATCTCGAGGTAGCCGAGAGCGGTACGCCCCGGAAGCTCGTCGGAGCGCAAGAACTCCGTGGCGCCCATCCCAGCCGGCTCGCAGACACGCTGGCGCACCAAGTCGTGGAACGGCACCTCGCTCGCCCGCTCGGCGATCAGCGCCAGCACGACGTAGCCGCCGTTGCAGTACGCGAAGCGCTCACCTGGCGCGAACTTCGTCGGGTGCCCGTCGAGAACGGCGAGGTACTGCTCGGTCGTCGCAAGCTCGTGCACCGGGATCGGCATCAAGTAGTCGGAGAGGTCGTGCCCGGCGTCCTCGTCGAGATAGTCACCGATGCCCGAGCGGTGCGAGAGGAGCTGCTCGATCGTCACGTCGTCGTCGATGAGCGGCAGGTCCTGACCAAGCACCGAGCGAGCCGTCGTCGCAAGCTCGAGAAGACCCTCCTCGATCAGGCTCACCACCGTGAGCGCGGTCAGGCCCTTCGCACCACTCGCGATCGCGAACCGCGTGTCGACCTCGTTCGAGATCTCGTAGCCACGGTGCGCCAGGCCGTAGGCCTTCGCCACCTCGATCCGGTCCCCGCGCTCGACCACTACGACACCGGAGAACGCCGTCTCGGACGCGATGGCGTCCAGCTCACGCTCCAACTCGGACAAGCAGGGGACGCTACCCATCGGTCGGGAAGCGGTCTGGTCGCATCGCGTAGCGACCCCATAGCGCATCGCTAGGGTGACGCACCTCATGGCCGAGCACGCCGTCAGCCGCCATGCCACGCACGGACACCACGTCAACCCGTGGCTCGTGCTCGTGCTCGCCTGCATGGCGCAGTTCATGGTCATCCTCGATGCGACGATCGTGAACGTCGCGCTGCCGTCGATCCAGGCCGACCTCGACATGTCAGACGCCGACCTGCAGTGGATCGTCAACGCGTACACGCTCGTCTTCGGCGGATTCCTCTTGCTCGGCGGGCGCGCCGGTGATCTCGTCGGCCGCAAACGGATCTTCCTCG
>JBBDMN010000241.1:11772-12861 GCA_040878305.1 Gaiellaceae bacterium | reverse complement strand
AGGACATAGAGCCCTGCGAAGGCGACGATGTCCGAGCGCTGGTTCGCATCGAGCGAGGGATTCCCGGACGCGAGCTGCGCGAGGATGATCGTGAACTCGCCGTGCGCGACGAGCGCGACGCCGGCGTTGAAGCCTTGCCGGCTCGTGAACCCGCCAACACGACCGGCCACCACGCCTGCACCGAGCTTGCCGACGAGCGTGACGAGAACGGCGAGCGCGACGATCCAGCCGATATCGCCGATCGCAGACAGGTCGATGGAAAGACCGAAGACGAAGAAGAACAGCGCGGCGAAGATGTCGCGGAAGCTGAAGAACCGCTCCTCGATCTGCTCCCGCACGGAGGTCTCGGAGAGCACGATCCCCGCCATGAGCGCGCCGATCGCCTCCGAGAGCCCGAGCTCCTCGGCGATCGCCGCCGTTCCGACGAGGAACCCGAAGACGGCGAGCAGGAAGAACTCCAGCGGCAGCCGGTCGAGCAGCCGATCGAGCGGACGTGCCAACCAGCGGGAAGCCGCCAGGCCGGCCGTTATGAACGCCATCGCCTTCGCCACGAGGACGAGCGTGTCCGAGGGTTCCCCGCCTCCGGCTGCGGCGAAGCCGAGCATGAACGCGATCACGAGATCTTCGAACAAGAGGATCGCGAGTATCAGGTCGGTCTCGTCGTCGGCAAGGCGCCGGAAGTCGATGAGACCCTTGACAGCGATCGCGCTCGACGAGACGTAGATGCACGCGGCGAGCACCAGAGCGGCCGCACTCGTCCCGAACGCTGCGACGCCCACGATGAGCCCAAAGCCTGCATTCGTGACGAGATCGACCGTTCCGCCGAGTCCGATGTGACGCCCCGCCCTCGTCAGTCGCCCCAGCGTAAACTCGAGGCCGAGGAAAAAGAGGAGGAAGATGAGACCGAGGTCGGCGACGAGCTCGGTGGCCTCCGACGGGCGGATGAAGGCGAGCTCCTCGGGCTCGTTCGGGCCGAGGAGGAGGCCGGCGAGAAGATAGGCGGGGATCGCGGAGAGCCCCAGCCTGCGGGCGACGAGACCGAGCGCGCCGAGCAGGGCAATCGTCACGGCCAAGTCGGCGAGGCTCACG